>NZ_VOYO01000019.1:0-45373 GCF_013420255.1 Acinetobacter sp. YH01021 | reverse complement strand
GCGAAGTTGGTTGAAACTAAGATGCACTGCATTAAATTATTAGGAGATAAACTCAGCGCAAGGAGTTTTGATAGCCAAGTGAATGAAATTCATGCACGTGTAGCAGTCCTCAACAGATTTACGGAATTAAGTCGACCACTTACCCAAGTTACGTCTTAAATTTGGCTCAATTAGGGGCGCTTTGCATTTCAAATCTTTGTGCAACAAAGCCATTCTAGATTATAGATTGCTGCTTATGGGATAGTCTTTACACTGGACTAAATAAATCGTTTAATCCACGCATTGAAAAATAGTTTAAAAGTTGTTGTAGCAATGCCCAAACAATCCCGCTTCCTCTGTATTGGCGGTTTCCTTAACGGAACCCAAGTTAAAGACCAAGGCGACAGCTTTGTCTGCGTCGAAAATGCCAAACAAGTGACTTATCATAAGCGTGAAATCTTCCATCCTGATTCATGGGATCACGACTACTACGTTTGTGAAACGACCACAGACAAACAGGCACGAAATTGGGTTTATGACATTGAGACAAAATAATATTTAATTCGATAAAGAAAGACATGGGTTGGCGTTATCGTCAGCCCATTTTTATATCCGTTTTAAAATATTCAGACAATAAAAAGCCCCATGGTTAGGGGCTAGTCGTATATAGGTCAAGCCCATATACTGTAAGAGGCTCATCTCAAACTGCGTGTATTAGAACACAGCAGCCTGAAAATAACCATCTAAATCTGATTTAAACAGCCAATTGCTGTTCAATCACCGGCCATAAATTCTGATGCGACTTTTTAAACATCAGCATATGACCAATGTTTTTATACGCATAACTTTTAGGTCTAAGTTCAATTATCTGAGTTTTTGCGTTCGGATATAAACGCAGTAAATCTTTCACGTTGGCTTCCGTGGCAATTTCATCATCCGATGACCAGATCGAGGTGATCGGGCAGGTGACTTGAGCATGAAAATCTGCTTTAGGTGATATAAGTTTACCGATCGCATTCATCACATAGCCGGGTTTACTACAAAACAGTGCCCATTCTCGTGCCACATCTTTAGGCAGGTTTTCCCCCATACCAATCGCTTGAGTCGGGCCATAACCTTTAGTGATTCGGGCCAGTGGGAAAATGACATTAAACATGACCGGCGCAAGCAGTCTGGTTTTACCTTTAAGTCCTTTGATATGTCCGGTTGAGCATGACACGGCTACGACTTTTGCGACTTTATGATGATTTGGTACGATACCTAAAAGCTGACCACCGGCGCTATGTCCAAGTAAAGTCACCTTTTCTGTATTGGTACGCGTTAATAACGCATCTATCGCGGCCGGAATATCCAGTTGACCCCATTGCACAATACTGGCTTTTGACTTTCTCAAAGGACCATGTAGTGAATCACCAATCCCCCGAAAATCAAACACCATGACCGCATAGCCTTGAGCTTGTAACCAGACACAGAATTGATGATAAAACTGTTTGGTAATGCCAGTGGCTGGACAGACTAATACCGGAAGATTTTCAGTTTCAGAAATAGCTGCATAAAAACGTGCACTTAAGCGATAGCCATCCTGACACTGGAGAGTCAATGTTTCAAATTCAGACATACGATACACTATGATTTTTATAATCCCGATGAAGCTTTACTGTATAGATTTTTAGCAGGGTAGCTTGGGGAAAATATGACTTAAAAGTCAGTAAAATAATAGAGATGGAATAAACTTATGCAGCTAATGGAACTTGAGCTGGCCGTTAAAATAGCCGTTATTTTTAGTGGAATATTCTTGTGGATCGGGATGTTTACCGGCGTCTGGAAATACTGGCAGATCCGTCAATCACCTCAGTCACGCGCACATTATTATGTCGATATTGCCCATCGTAGCAGCCTGCTTTATGCACCCGCAACTTTAATTCTGGCAGTATTAGCCTATTGTTCAGTGTGGCCGAGTATGGTGAATCTGATTTGCGTACTAGTCAATATTCTGTTTTTTAGCTTCTCGATTGCCGCTTATATGCTACATGGTTTTCTGCAAGACACGACGAATCAGTTTAAACAACCGCATCAGCTGGGTAAGTTTCATTTGCCAGGAAGTTTGATGACTTTAGCCATGCTGGGTTTAATTATCGCAGAATTGGGCGGGACGGGGATCTTGCTCTATGGAGCATTTATCGGATTATTTTAATGTTCTTTTTATAGTTATTCTGAAAGGATGCTGGAATTCTTGAAAGTTAAAACACTTTTTTCACCAGATGGATGACTGGCCAAATCATCCATCTGGGCTAATTAAAAATTTGTTTATCGGTATTTCTGGTCTATGGCAGCCCATAGGAAAAACGCAGCTGAGACAATCAGTGCATAGCCGAAGTATTCAAGTTTTAAATTACCTTGAATTAAGCAATGGACGGTTAAAGTCAGCATGAGTGCAAAAGTGGTGCATATAAATGTCACCAGATTGGTGTTGTTGGCTTTAAGAGCGTCAATGAAGACTTGCTTGTTGAAATGTAATGATAACATCTCCATCCCTCCCATTTATTTATGTTATTGAAGATTAAAGCAGATTTAATCAGTCAGAATTGAATATATAGTTGTACTGTTTAATTTGGACCTTTGCAACTGCTGTGGCAGGCTTTTACAGTCAAAATGGTCATCTTTAGTCGTATAACTACATAATCACTTGATTAGGCAAGAATTATATTTTCAGATTTCACCTCCAGTTAATTTTGGAAATAAGATGTAGTCATCATTTGATTAATGCGACCAAATAGAAAATGCAAATTCTACGCCAAAGATATGTAGTGTTAATCAATACTTTGTAAGCTTGCGTATGACTCGGAGGGGGACTTGGTTTAAGTTGGCAACAATAAGTATCTAAAATCAGGAAATTAAAATTTCTGTTTATATTTATATAAAAAAATAAAATAATTAAAGTGCAATTCTATACATCATATTTTATAGGAAATCTTAGTATCCAGATTTACAGCGGTGATTTGATGCCATGATGAAGAAACAATAAATGCCCGTCTGGGTAAAACCTGACAATTATTGATCACGCTCAAACCGGATTTTGGGTAAAAATACGATTTTTCAGACATCCTAGAAATTTTAGTTTCTAATACGGTCAATCACAGCTGTAATCAGCAATACAATCATGGATGGAATAAACCAGGCCAGATTCTGTTCTGATAGAGGTAAGTTTTGCAGTAATGCAGGCAATTCAAAACCAGCGACTTTTAATCCGTCAAAAATACCAAAGATCAAGGCCACCAGGGTCACTGGCGCAATCACATGAGATGGTTTCTTGAAGAAGCTCGCACAGAAGCTCAGCATAATGACGCTAATGGCAGGCGGATAAATAGCGCTCAAGACTGGAACCGAAACAGCAATCAGTTTGGTTAAACCCAGGTTTGAAATCACCAGTGAGAAGCCGACCAGAATAAAGACAAAAATCTTGTACGGGATTTTGGTCAAACTGGAGAAATACTCGGCGCAGGCACAGGTCAGACCAATTGCAGTGACCATACAGGCAATAAAAATCATGCCAGACAGGAAGTAGGCACCCATATCGCCAAAAGCATGTTGTACATAAGCATGCAGGATAATGGCACCATTGGCTGCATTTGGTGCGATCTCATGGCTACCCAGTCCAAGTTTAAACAGACTTAAATACACCAGAGTTAAACCAATACCAGAAATAATGCCGGCATTGACCGCATATTTGGTAATCAGTTTTTTATCGGTTACACCACGTGAAGTAATGGCTTTAACAATCACAATACCGAAAACTAAAGCGCCCAAAGTATCCATGGTTAAATAACCATTCACGATACCTTCAGTCACTGGACTGGTAACGTAATTATCGATCGCTGCAGGCGGATTGCTGGCAGGAATCATCACGGCTGCTACACCCAAAATTATCAAAGAAATAATTTTAAGTGGCGACAGGAAATAGCCGACGGTATCCAGGATCTTGTTTGGATATAAGGACACGATGGTCACCACAGCAAAATAGATGATGCTGTAAATGAGCAGACTGCCAGATTCATTGCCAAAGTAAGATGAAAAACCGATTTCATAAGAAACGGTTGCGGTACGTGGTGTCGCAAATAAAGGGCCAACAGCTAAGTAACATATCACAGTCAGCAAAATACTGGCTACTTTGCCAAGAGGCGAGCTTAGTGCCTGAATGGAGCCTTCAACGCGAGACAACGCAATAATGGTAATCACGGGTAAGCCGACTGCTGTAATAAGGAAACCTAAAGCAGCGAGCCATACGTGTTCACCGGCTTGTTGAGCCACAATCGGTGGGAAGATAATGTTGCCCGCACCAATAAATAGTGCAAAGGTCATAAAACCTAGGGCGACAATATCCCGGGTACGCAGACTTGTCATAAAGGGAGATCAATAGAACAAAAGAAAGCGATTTTAGTGTATATGTCCAATTTTTTGGAGTTTATTTTAAGGCTGGAAGCCTTGATTCTAGTGAGTTTGCGGATCACATAACCGGTCATTCAAATCTTGGTAGAAATATATGTTTGATAATTCGCTGAAAAATATATTTTTCCTTATAAGCTCAAAAAATATCTGCACTTGATATCAAAATGTGTCAGTTATTGTTTGTACAAATAAACAGCAATGAAAATTCCTATTTCAAGGAAAATTGCTGTGCTGAAACTCAACAACTTCGACATATTTCGCAAAAAAGGTATTATAATTCAGGGATTCATAGTGAGGATAGGTATATGCGAGCTCCAGCGATTAGTCTTAAAACTGAGCAAGATGTTGAAAAACTGCGGATATCTGGGCGTTTGGCTGCAGAGGTTTTAGCGATGATCGGGGAGCATGTCAAGCCAGGTGTCACGACTGAATATCTGGATGATCTCTGTCATGATTTTATTGTAAATACATTAAAAGTGACGCCAGCTAATATTGGCTATTATGGCTATACCAAAACCACCTGTATTTCACCGAATGAAGTGGTTTGTCACGGCATTCCATCATCGAAAGTCGTTCTGCAGGATGGCGATATTATCAATATTGATGTTGCCATTATTAAAGACGGTTATTTTGGTGATACAAGCCGGATGTACTATGTTGGAACTCCTTCTCCAGAAGCCAAGCGACTGGTCAATACCACCTATGAAGCCATGGTGGCCGGGATTCATGCGGTGAAGCCGGGCGCGACTCTAGGTGATATTGGTTATGCCATTCAAACGGTTGCACAGCGTGAAGGTTATTCTATTGTGCGCGAATATTGTGGTCATGGCATCGGCAAAGTCTATCATGAGCAGCCAAACATTCTGCATTACGGCCAGCCGGGTCAGGGCATTAAACTGGTTCCGGGCATGGTGTTTACCATTGAGCCGATGGTGAATATGGGAAAAGCCCGCGTCAAAGAGCTGAAAGATGGCTGGACTGTGGTCACCACGGATAAATCCTGGTCTGCGCAATGGGAACATATGGTCTATGTGACTGAAACCGGGTTTGAAGTGTTGTCGCCTTGGCCTGAAGGCACAGGTGAGTATCCGGAGATTTAAAATATTGATTGCATGATCTTTATTTAGATAATCCACTTACATAAATTACAACTCACTCGTGATTGTTGACGAAAACATACAAAACACTACATTAAACAGTGGTTTAGGATTGTATATCTGATTAAACTAAGAGTCAGATACATAGTTCCTTTTTTCGCTCACTATGCTGTAGTGAAAGTTTCTCTAGCTCATTTTTCCCCAAGAATGAGCTATTTTTTTGTCCAGTTTTCCTCAAAAGCATATCACTTAGTGCTGATTTAATTCAGCGACCAAATAATCAATAAAGACCCGGACTGCGGGCAATAAGCCGCGACGTGAAGGATAAACCACATGGAAAATACCATGCGGTGCTTTCCAGTCAGGAAGCACCCGAACCAGTTCGCCACTTGCCACGTACTGCTCGACCACGTTATCAGGCAACAAAGTGATGCCTGAGCCTGATGCGGCCAGTTGGGCCAGCATATTTAAGTCAGAACCCATAACTGTGGGACTGACACGGATTTTTTTCTGTTCCTGCTGTTCATTTTGTAAGGTCAGAAACTGTTCGGTATGGTCTTCGGCCATACTCAGGATTTTATGCTCAGCCAGTTGCTCAGGGTTTTTCAGTTCACCAAATTCGTTTAAATAACCCTGACTGGCGAATAAGTGCTGCTCAATTTTTTCAAACTGGCGAATCACCAGATTCGGATCATCATCCAGGCTGGAACGGACACGTAAGGCCAGATCAAAGCCTTCATTGATAATATCGACCCGGCGATTGGTGATCATCATCTGGACTTTAATTTCAGGATATTTCTTTAAAAAATCTGGCAGAATTTTTGCCAGTTCATTCTGGGCAATAGACACTGGCAAACTGACTTTAATGGTTCCGCGCGGTTCGGTACTCAGATGATCCACCAGATCATGCGCTGCCTGTGCAGCACTCAGCATGACTTGGGCATGCCGGTAAATATTCATGCCGATATCGGTCACAGCAAAATGACGCGAACTGCGCTGAATCAGACGTACACCCAGACGCTCTTCCAGATTAAACACCCGGCGGCTAAGTTTGGATTTGGGAATATCAGTTGCACGTTCGGCTGCACTAAAGCCGCCATGTTCCACCACCTGAGCGAAACAATAAAAGTCATCCAGATCAGACAGCATGGTTTAATTCCATTCTTGCAACGATAAGCTGATTAAAAATTGATTGTTGCATACTGTCAATCAGAGAATGTAGTGCATAAAGATTTTAATTCGCGGATTTCAGTAAACCTAGCAGTGTTTGCATGCCATCGGTCGCGTTTTGGGGGATTTTGTAAAACTGTGCAGGCAAATACTGCTGTTCGGCTTTCGGGTCGATGTAATAGGCCTGACAGTACGCAGGAATATCATGAATTAACCCGGCGACCGGATAAACCTGTAGGCTGGTGCCAATCACCACAAAAATATCGGCATCCTGTACACAGTCTTGGGCTTCTTCATACGCGGGCACGGCTTCGCCAAACCAGACCACATGCGGACGTAACGGATAGCCTGCCTTACAAAAGTGTTGATTTAAATCTAATTCAGCACCTTCAATTGGATAAAACTCGGTCGTGCTTTGTGCATCGGGGCCTGAGCTTTTGGCCAGACGAATATTGCCATGTAAATGGATCACCTTGGAGCTGCCGGCACGTTCATGCAAGTCATCAATATTTTGAGTGATTACATGCACATCAAAGTTAGCTTCAAGATTGGCGATCAGCTGATGGGCTGCATTTGGCTGTGCTTCCAGAATGTTTTTACGGCGGGCATTATAAAAGCGTTGTACCAGTTGTGGGTTTTTGGCCCAGGCTTCGGGTGTGGCGACTTCTTCTATACGATGCTGTTCCCAAAGTCCATCACTGTCACGAAAAGTATTAATGCCACTTTCGGCGCTCATGCCTGCACCGGAAAAGACCACCAGCTTTTTCATTATTCTGTCTCCTGAATCTTTAGGTAGCTGAACCGCTAGATTGCGAATTTTCTTTCAAGAAGATGCCAAGTTCTCGGGAAAATTTTAGCGGTTCAGTCAGTAAAGGCGTATGGCCAGACTTGCTGAAAATTATCTGTTTGGCATGAGGCAGGCTTTCTGCAATCAGGCGCTGACCTTCAAAAGGATACAACTTGGATTGTACACCGCTAAAGAAGGTCACCGGACAGCTAAGCTGAGCTAGAGCCTCGCGGTAATCTTCACGATGATATAAATAATTATTGATATACCACGCCATATAATCCACCCGGCTGGAAGGTAATAACAGGCTTTGCAGGCGAGGTTGATTTAGGATAAATGCGAAAGCTTTCAGACTATATTTTTGTTCATTTTGTAGCTGAATAAACTTTAGCCATAGGGCAGCGATTTGTTTACGTACCGAAATGTCGAGATCGCGGATCAATTCAACTTGCTGGTATTGTGCAAGTAGGGCAGAGAGCTGCTGCAGGATGTCGATAAATTCCTGATGACGTGGACCAAAAAGTCCAAAAGCCCAAGCATCATCGACCGGAATTTTAGGTGTTTGATCGATATGTAAATAAGCAGAAATCTGACTGGAAAAGTTGCCATAATGTATGCCGTGCATTGCTGTGGTTGCGCCCATAGAGTAAGCAAGCACAATGAATTTATCTAAATTGAGCTGTTGAATTACCGACTGAATATCCAACCAGTGACTGGAAATCGCATCCCTATCAGGCGGAATTTTACAGCGACTGGAAGCCCCAAAGCCGCGCCATTCTGGAATAATGAAACGGAAATTTTTCTGATGCGGATAGAGAAAAGCTTTCCATTGCCAGCTCAGCATGCCAAGTCCAGAGAGTACCAGTACCGGCTGTCCCCGACCGTATTCGCGTACAAACAGCTGTTCACCATCGGGCATGCAATAAAAGGGCATGTGTGTCTCCGTATTTATAATTGTTGTGCGTCAAATTGTTGCAGTCGCGGAATAACCTGTTCCAGCCAGGAAATCCAACCCAGTTCCTGATCAATTCCCAGTTGCAGAATCATTTTATGAATATATAAGGTACGGTCAGTTTTGTCCGCTTGAGCAAAGTCTTTGGCAAAAATCTGCTGATAGGTTTTCAGTTTTTCTTTATGCAGTTCTAGATGGCGTTCCAGCTCTGCCAAGGTGTTATTGCCACCAAGCTGGGCTTCGGCACGTAAACGCACCATCAGTTCTTCGCGCAGTTGTGCCGGTGGGCTTTGTTGCAGCATCCAGTTGGCCAGTTCTTCCCGGCCCAGACGTTCCACTTGATAAGTCTTTTTGCGGCTATTGGAATCTTCCTCTTCTAGCGTGGAAATCCAGCCTTTTTGTAGCATGGCATTCAGCTCGCGATAAATCTGCTGATGAGTTGCATTCCAGAAGAAGCCCATGGAACGGTCAAAGCGGCGGGCCAGTTCGATTCCGGTGCTGGGTTTTTCAATCAGGCTGGTCAATAAAACATGCGCTAAAGACATAAACGTCTCAAAAAAGTGACTCGGGATTATTATGCAACATGTTGCATAAAAATCAATTCTGGCATATAAATTAGTGCAACAAATTGCATTAAACTGGATGGGTTGAGGGATCAAACTGCCAGTTGCTAAAACAATAGCCAGCCTAAACGCACGCTCAGGAGTTGAAATGTCTAAATATCCGAATTTACTTGCCCCCTTGAACTTGGGTTTTACCACGCTTAAAAACCGCGTGTTAATGGGTTCCATGCACGTTGGTCTGGAAGAAGCACCCGGCGGATATGATCGGATGGCAGCTTTCTATGCAGAGCGTGCCAAAGGTGGAGTCGCTTTAATCGTCACCGGCGGGATTTCTCCAAATGATCATGGCGTAACGTTTCATGGTGGTTCCAAACTTGACACTCTTGAAGAAGCTGAAAAGCATAAAGTGATTACTCAGGCCGTACATGAGGCGGGCGGGAAAATTGCCATGCAGATTCTGCATACCGGGCGTTATTCTTATCAGGCTGAAAATGTCGCGCCATCCCCAATTCAGGCACCGATCAATCCAGTCAAACCGCATGCTTTAACTTCGGCTGAAGTGCAGCAAACCATTGATGATTTTGCCAATTGTGCCAAGCTGGCTCAATATGCCGGTTATGACGGTGTAGAAATCATGGGCTCGGAAGGCTATCTGATTAACGAGTTTATTGCAGCACGTACCAACCATCGTGATGATGAGTGGGGCGGAAGCTATGCAAACCGTATCCGTTTCCCGATTGAAATCGTACGCCGTACCCGTGAAATGGTCGGTGAGAACTTTATCATTATTTATCGCTTGTCTATGCTGGATCTGGTCGAAGGCGGTTCAACTCTGGAAGAAGTCATCCAGTTAGCCAAAGAAATTGAAAAAGCCGGTGCGACCATTATCAATACCGGCATTGGCTGGCATGAAGCGCGTATTCCGACCATTGCCACCAAAGTGCCTCGTGCAGCCTTCACTTGGGTCACCCGTAAGCTGAAAGGTCAGGTGAAGATCCCTTTAATCACTTCAAACCGTATTAATACTCCGGAAATGGCTGAGTATGTATTGGCGTCTGGTGATGCTGATATGATTTCTATGGCCCGTCCGATGCTGGCAGACTCTGAGTTTGTCCTGAAAGCGGAGCAGGGTCGTAGCGATGAGATCAATACCTGTATCGGTTGTAATCAGGCCTGTCTGGATCATATTTTCTCAATGAAAATTGCCACCTGTCTGGTCAATCCACGTGCCTGCTATGAAACAGAGCTCATTTTTAAAGAAACCAATGTAGCAAAAAATATTGCCGTGATTGGTGCGGGTCCTGCAGGTTTAAGCTTTGCTGTGTATGCTGCAAATCGTGGTCATCAGGTGACGGTATTTGAAGCCGCTGCTCAGATTGGTGGACAGTTTAATATTGCCAAGACTATTCCAGGCAAGGAAGAGTTTTATGAAACCTTGCGTTATTTCAAACGCCAGATTGAATTACAGCCACGTATCAAATTGCAACTGAATCATAAGGCGAGTCTGGAAGAGCTGGCTCAGTCAAACTTTGATGACATTGTGGTGGCAACAGGCGTGACACCGCGTCAGCTTGAGATTCCAGGCATTGATCATGCAAAAGTATTGTCTTATCTGGACGTTTTGAAAGAACGTAAGCCAGTGGGTCAGCGAGTTGCCATTATTGGTGCAGGTGGTATTGGCTTTGATACAGCCGAATTCCTGAGTCATGAAGGAGAAAGTGGCAGTATCAATCCGGAAAAATTCTATGATGAATGGGGTATTGATACTGACTATGAAAATGTCGGTGGCTTAAAAGCTGCAAATGTAGAAAAACCGCAACGTGAAATTTATTTATTGCAACGTAAAGCCGCTTCAGTCGGCGCAAGTTTGGGTAAAACCACAGGCTGGATTCATCGTACTGGTTTAAAACACCGTGATGTAAAAATGATTGCGGGCGCCAATTATGAAAAAATTGATGATCAGGGCTTACATATAATCGTAAATGACAAACCTGCGGTACTAGAAGTCGATCACGTGATCATTTGTGCCGGTCAGGAATCTTATACCGCCATGTTTGATGAGCTAAAAGCAGCCGGGAAAAATGTGCATCTGATTGGTGGAGCGAAAGAAGCGGGTGAATTGGATGCCAAGCGTGCAATCCGTCAGGGTGCTGAATTGGCAGCGGTGATCTGAAAATATTAAAACTTGCTTTTTTTCCCTCTCCTTTATTAAAGGAGAGGGTTAGGGAGAGGATTTGTAAGAAAGAATCCCCCTTACGAAGCAGTACTTCTCACCTTTAAAAAGGGATGAGTATTTTAATACTAAAACAAAAAAGGAATTCAAAATGACCATCGAAAATACCAAAAAATCCATTGCACGCTGGCATGAGATGCTAGAAAGCCGTGATATGTCGATCTTGAATGAGCTGCTTGCTGAAGAAGTGGTATTTCGTTCGCCTGTGGCTTTTCAGCCTTATCCTGGAAAACAGTTGGTATTTTTTATTTTGACCAATGTCATTCAAGTCTTTGAAAACTTCACTTATCACCGTGAATTTATAAGTGAAGATGGTAACAATGTCGTACTTGAGTTTTCTGCCAATGTGGGCGATAAAAAACTAAAGGGAGTTGACATGATTCAGTTTAATGAAGAGGGTCAGATGATTGATTTTGAAGTCATGATTCGACCTAAGTCCGGACTTGAGGCCTTGGCTGTACAGATGGGCCAGCGGATGCAATCATTCCAAGCTAAAACTTAATTCGAACTATTGATTCAAGTCGGCATGAAATTTGTAAATCACAGCTAGTACAACTAGAGGGGGATGACAGATGAAAATGTTGCTTAAAAAATTGGGTCAGCTTTCCAGTGAATATCTGGATCGTTTCAGCGGAGCAGACGAGCCGACCCTGTATTACAATCCGAATGGTGTATTTTCGGGACTCATTGAACGCTTACCGCAGCTGCAACAAAAATATCGCCCTACGCCGTGGTTAGCCAATGCACACGCACATATTCTATATTTCGATTTAATTAAAAAACGTACCATTAAGCTGAAATATGACGCGCTTGAACAGCTGAAAATGTCAGATGGCGGAATTACCGGTATTGCCTGGTATGGACTGGATCTTCCTGCAAATACCCCTACCATTGTTTTATTGCATACGATAACCGGTTCTCCTGAATCGATGCGTGAACTGGTTCGTGATCTGCATAAACATACCGGTTGGCGTGTGGCATTGTGTTTACGCCGTGGTCATGCAGACTTACCCATGCCTGTGCCTAAAATGAACCTGTTTGGTTCAACTCAGGATTTGCGTGAGCAGCTCTTGTATATACAGGACAGATTTCCTCAGTCCGATCTCTATGGGGTTGGATCTTCTGCGGGTACGGGATTGTTAGTGCGTTATCTGGGCGAAGAAGGTGAACAAACCCCACTCAAAGCGGCTTTTGCCTTATGCCCTGGCTATAACACTGAAACCGGTTTTGCCAATGTGCATCCGTTTTACAGTAAAGTCATGGCCAAAAAACTGATTAAGCGCTTTATTCATCCTTATCAAGAAACCTGGCAGGTCTGCCCAAGCTGGAAACAGTTATTAGAAGTTAAAGATCTGTCCGAATTTGAAAAACTCTATTTTGAACTGGCCGGATTTGCGGATTATGCCAGTTATACTCAGGCAACCAATCCGATTTATGTGTTTGAAAGTGTCAAAATCCCACTGATGATTTTAAATGCGGAGGATGATCCGGTTTGTCACATCCGAAATTTAGAACCTTATAAAGAAAAAATTCGGGCGATGTCTAATATTATGGTGATTACCACCAAAAAAGGCAGTCATTGCGGCTTTTATCAGGGCTTGATGCAAACCGAATCTTGGGCTACCCGACTAATGGCAGACTATTTGATTCACTTATCTCGTGCACCGGCAACAGTATCCGCTTAAAAAGTTCCAATAAAAAACCCAGCATCTGCTGGGTTTTTTGATGAATGATACTGTAATTAGTCAAGTGCTGGCATCGCTGCGGCA
This sequence comes from Acinetobacter sp. YH01021, assembly GCF_013420255.1. Classification (GTDB taxonomy): domain Bacteria; phylum Pseudomonadota; class Gammaproteobacteria; order Pseudomonadales; family Moraxellaceae; genus Acinetobacter. The sequence goes on along the minus strand of NZ_VOYO01000019.1, from coordinate 32,377 downwards.
ATTGCGTCAGCAACCGCATCATCCTCAGACTTGTTTTCTGGATTTGAATTGGTTTTAGGTGTGGTCGCAGCAGGCTTTGACGCAGGTTCTTCGCGGGTTTCAGGCACTGGTGCCGGCTCAGTAGTTTCTGGTTTTTTGATTTCACGACGGATTTCAGTCGTGGTGTTTTCAGTTTGCTCACGTTGAATTTCAACCGTTGGCGCTACTTCCTCTTCAATTGCCGCTGGCTCTACAGGTTCAAGCGGTTCAAATTGCGTTGGTTCTGGAGTCGAGATTTCAGATGCTGGAGTAACTTCTACTTGCTCTTCTTCTTTTGGTGCTTCTTTTTTTACACACGCAGTTAATGTCAGGCCAGTCAGGATTAGGGTGGAGATTAAAAGTTTCTTCATCATCATTGCATCAAACATAAAAGTGTGGAGTGGATACACTATTATAGCAGCAAAATGCAAGATAGAAATCATATGAACTTACTGTAATTTTTTATAGGAATTGCTGTTAGAATAGTCAATTGTTTATTGTTCTTTGAATTGATGCGGATTGACTTTGCTTTCTAGGTACAAGGTAAAGTAAAATTGCGCAACATTGCAGGCCGATTTAGGCTCGATTGTACGAGAAACCCAATGACCCATTTTATTTTCGTTACTGGTGGTGTAGTTTCATCACTAGGTAAAGGTATTTCAGCTGCTTCTGTTGCTGCACTTTTAGAAGCTCGTGGTTTAAAAGTGACCATGGTAAAAATGGATCCATACATTAATGTCGATCCAGGGACAATGAGCCCATTCCAGCATGGTGAAGTTTTTGTTACAGAAGATGGTGCTGAAACAGACTTAGACTTGGGTTACTACGAACGTTTCTTGCGTCGTGCGAAAATGACCAAACTGAATAATTTCACATCAGGCCGTGTTTACCAGGATGTTCTGAACAAAGAACGCCGTGGTGACTACCTGGGTGGTACTGTGCAAGTTATTCCACACATTACTGACAATATCAAAGAGCGTGTACTTCGTGCAGGCGAAGGTTATGACGTTGCGATCGTAGAGATCGGCGGTACTGTAGGTGACATTGAATCTCTCCCATTCATGGAATCTGTACGTCAGTTAATGGTTGAACTTGGTCATAAACGTACCATGTTAATGCACTTAACGTTACTCCCATACATTAAGTCTGCAGCAGAATTAAAAACCAAACCAACACAGCACTCTGTTAAAGAACTCCTGTCGATTGGTATTCAGCCAGACATTCTCATCTGCCGTACAGAATACGATGTAGATGCAGATACGACGCGTAAGATTGCATTATTTACCAACGTTGAAGCACGTGCCGTTGTGGTATGTAAAGACGCACGTTCGATCTACCAGATTCCACGTACATTCTACGAACAAAATGTTGACGATTTAATTTGTGAACGTTTTGGTTATAACGATCTTCCTGAAGCTGACTTAACAGATTGGGATAACGTTGTAGAAGCACTGCTGAATCCTGAATACACCGTACGTGTTGCAATGGTTGGTAAATACGTTGAACTTCCAGATGCTTACAAATCTGTCAACGAAGCACTTCTACATGCGGGTATTCAAAACCGTGTGAAAGTTCAGATTGACTACGTAAACGCTGAAGAGCTTGAAAGCCAAGATGTAGCAGAAGTATTGAAAGATGCTGATGCGATTCTGGTTCCTGGCGGTTTTGGTGAGCGCGGTACTGAAGGCAAAATGAAGGCGATTCAGTTCGCACGTGAGAACGGTGTGCCGTTCCTCGGTATTTGCTTGGGTATGCAGTTGGCTGTGATCGAATACGCACGTAATGTTGCTGGTATTGCAGATGCGACTTCGACTGAATTTAACCGTTCAACGAAATCTCCATTGATTGGTTTAATTACTGAATGGTTAGATGAGCGTGGTGAAGTTCAGCAACGTTCTGCTGATTCTGATCTGGGTGGTACGATGCGTCTTGGCGCGCAAAAATCTGAACTGGTTGCAGGGACTAAAACTGCAGAAGTTTATGGTTCTGAAGAAATCATCGAGCGCCATCGTCACCGTTACGAGATGAACAACCGTTATATCCCAGTGCTGGAAGAAAAAGGCATGAAGATTTCTGGTTATTCTCCGGTACAGCATTTGGTAGAAACTGTTGAAATTCCTGCACATCCTTGGTTTATTGCAGTACAATTCCACCCGGAATTTACCAGCTCGCCACGCGATGGTCACCCATTGTTTGCCGGTTTCATTGATGCTGCGAAAAAGCAGTACCAAAAAACCAAATAATCGGTGCGTAGGACACAACTAGGGAAGTTTAAATGTCGCAATTAAAACCACAAGAAATTGTACGTTTGGGCGATATACAAATGGCAAATCATTTGCCATTTGTATTATTCGGCGGAATGAATGTACTTGAATCTAAAGACCTGGCTTTTGAAATCGCAGAGACTTATGTCGATATCTGTACACGTTTGGGCATTCCTTATGTGTTCAAAGCCAGCTTTGATAAAGCCAACCGTTCAAGCCTGAACTCTTTCCGTGGCCCAGGCCTGGAAAAAGGTCTCGAGTGGTTAGCTGACATTAAAAAACACTTTAATGTGCCGATCATCACCGATGTGCATGAGCCGTATCAAGCGGCTCCTGTTGCAGAAGTGGCAGACATTATTCAATTGCCAGCTTTCTTAAGCCGTCAGACGGATCTTGTGGAAGCCATGGCAAAAACGGATGCCATCATCAATATCAAAAAAGCCCAGTTCCTGGCTCCACACGAAATGCGCCATATTCTGCATAAGTGTCTGGAAGCTGGAAATGACAAACTGATCATTTGTGAACGCGGTTCGGCATTTGGCTATAACAATCTGGTTGTAGACATGCTGGGCTTCGACATCATGAAAGAAATGAATGTCCCGGTATTCTTTGATGTGACCCATGCCTTACAAACCCCAGGCGGCCGTGCAGATTCTGCCGGTGGTCGTCGTGCGCAAATTACAACGCTTGCGCGTGCGGGTATGGCAACGGGTCTTGCTGGTTTGTTCTTAGAGGCACACCCAGATCCGGAAAAAGCCAAGTGTGATGGTCCATGTGCGCTGCGCATGTCTCAGCTTGAGCCTTTCCTGGCACAGCTAAAAGAATTGGATACCTTGGTCAAAGGTTTCGAAAAGTTAGATACACACTGAGTTTATCACTCTTGCGCTGCCGTATAGGCAGCTCATATTAATCAACTGAGGAATAGTTCATGAGCCAAATCGTTGACATTCGTGCACGTGAAATTTTGGACTCTCGTGGTAACCCTACCATCGAAGCAGACGTAATCTTAGCATCTGGCGTAGTTGGCCGTGCATGTGCACCATCTGGTGCTTCAACTGGTTCTCGTGAAGCTTTAGAACTTCGTGATGGCGATAAAGCGCGTTACTTAGGTAAAGGCGTTAAAACTGCGGTAAATAACGTAAATACGTTAATCCGTGACGCTTTGGTCGGTAAATCAGTATTCGAACAAAAAGACATCGATAACACGATGATCGCGCTTGACGGTACTGAAAACAAAGAAAAACTAGGTGCAAACGCAACTTTGGCAGTGTCTTTGGCTGCTGCTCGCGCTGCTGCTGAAGAAAAGAAAATTCCTCTTTTCCAATACATCGCAGATCTTCGCGGTCAAACGATTCTAACTATGCCTGTACCAATGATGAACATCATCAATGGTGGTTCACATGCAGACAACAACGTCGATATTCAAGAATTTATGATTGAGCCAGTAGGCTTCACTTCATTCTCTGAAGCGCTACGTGCCGGTGCTGAAATCTTCCATTCACTTAAATCAGTTTTAAACAAAAAAGGTTTAAACACTGCGGTAGGTGATGAAGGTGGTTTTGCGCCGAACTTACGTTCAAACGAAGAAGCAATCACAGTTATTCTTGAAGCAATTGGTCAAACTGGCTACAAAGCAGGTTCTGACATCATGCTTGCGCTTGACTGTGCATCTTCAGAATTCTACAAAAATGGTCAGTACATTCTTGCTGGCGAAGGCAACAAAGCGTTCACAAGCAACCAGTTCTCTGACTATTTGGCAGGTCTTGTAAACCAGTACCCAATTATCTCGATTGAAGATGGTCTGGACGAATCTGACTGGGAAGGCTGGTCTTACCTGACTTCAATTCTTGGTGACAAGATCCAGTTGGTAGGTGATGACTTGTTCGTAACGAATCCGAAAATCCTGCAGCGTGGTATCAACGAAAAAGTGGGTAACTCTATTCTGATTAAATACAACCAGATCGGTACCTTGACTGAAACTTTAGATGCCATCTACCTTGCGAAAGAAAATGGTTACTCTACGGTAATTTCACACCGTTCAGGCGAAACTGAAGATTCAACGATTGCTGATCTTGCAGTAGGTACAGCAGCGGGTCAAATCAAGACGGGTTCACTTTGCCGTTCTGACCGTGTAGCGAAATATAATCAATTACTTCGTATTGAAGAATTGACTAATGCTGCATATCGCGGTAAAGCTGAGTTCAAAGGTTTGAACTAAGCGACTTATGTCAATGTTAAATGTATTCGACTCGACTGCGAGTAAAGTACTGTTGGGCCTTGCGATCATTTTGATCGCAGGGTTTCAATATTTATACTGGTTTGGTGAAGGTGGTTATCATGATCATCAGCAACTGACCCAGAAAATCCAACAACAAATGGAATTGAATGATGAGCTAAAAGAGCGTAATCGCGTTCTGGCAGCAGAAGTTTATGATTTGAAGAATGGTATTGAAGCCATCGAAGAACATGCGCGTTTAGATCTTGGTCTGATTAAGCCACGCGAAACTTTTATTCAAATGAGCACGATCAGTACTCAATATAAACCGATCTATCTTAATCCTAATTCTAAAGTAGACCTGCGAACCAATGAGTCAGCTGAAGCACCAACCACACCTTAAACTTTGGGTCATTCTTCCAGCTGCAGGTTCCGGTAGCCGTTTCTCTAAAACAGAACTGAAACAATATCAGATGATTCAAGAGCGAACTGTTCTTGAACATACGGTGGCTCGTCTGAATCAACTGCCTTTGATGGGTTATGTCCTGGCGATTGGTGCACAGGACAACGTGGCAAAAACATTGCCATTTTCCAGTCTGGAGAAAGCCCATTTTTGTTTGGGTGGTGCCGAGCGGGTGAATTCCGTGTTAAATGCACTGAACTATTTATCTCAAATCGCTTCTGAAAATGATTGGGTGCTGGTACATGATGCGGCGCGTCCCTGTGTCAGTCTGGATTGTCTGCAACAACTGGTCAATACGGCGATTACAAATGATCAGGCTGCGATTCTGGCCATCCCGGTGCGAGATACACTTAAGCGTGTAGTAACCAATTTTGATATCGAGGAAACAGTGGATCGCTCGATGCTCTGGCAGGCACAAACACCACAAATGGCCAAGCTAGGTGTGTTGAAACGGGCGATTGAGCGGGCTTTGCAAGATGGTGCTACGATTACTGATGAAGCCAGTGCGCTGGAACATATCGGCGAACAGGTGAGTGTAGTACAAGGGCGTTCCGATAATATTAAAATTACCTATCCGGACGATCTGGAACTGGCCAAGCTGATTTTACAGGCTCAGGCTTAAAAATATATTCAAATAATATTTAAATAAAAGCAGAATAAATCTGGCTATAGCGATCTATTCGCTATAGCTTTCACTTATAATTTTGCCATCATTCTTTTTCACCTTTTGGCCAATGATACCTTCACAGCAGTATCGGTTTTTACGTCACTCTTTGCGTGATGGACGTAGTATTAACCCGCAAGATTCATCTCGATGGACCAAGTTGCACCTTGATCCCTGGTTATTGTGCTTTCTAGTTCTCAATGCAATCCTGGGTTTAATGGTGGTGTATAGCGCGACATCCGAAGACTCTGGCATGGTGGTGCGTCAGGCGATCAGTTTTGGAATTGGTTTTGTGCTGCTGTTTATCTGTGCGCAGATTCCACCGAAAGTCTATCAGGCGATTAGTCCATACCTGTATGCCTTCGGGATCTTCATGCTGCTTCTGGTCTTTGTAATTGGTGAAAAACGTTTGGGTGCAACCCGCTGGATTACCTTGCCAGGGGTGGGAAGCATGCAACCGAGTGAGGTGATGAAATTTGCCATGCCTTTGATGATGGCATGGTATTTTGCACGTAAGCCATTTCCTCCCAAATTTTTGCATATTGTCGGGGCTTTGATTCTATTGGGCGTACCATTTGTTTTGGTGGCACTTCAGCCTGACTTGAACATTGGCTTGGTAATTCCTGGTATTTTTGTTCTATTTTTAAGTGGGATGTCGTGGCGTCTGATTGGTGGTGCAGCAGCGGCGGTAGCTGTGGCAGCTCCGGCTGCATGGATGTTCGTGCTACAAGAGTATCAAAAAAAACGTATTACCACGTTATTTGATCCGGAATCGGATGCCTTGGGTGCAGGCTGGAATATCATCCAGTCCAAAATTGCGATTGGTTCAGGTGGTTCCACGGGCAAAGGCTATACCGAAGGTACCCAATCACATTTAGGTTATCTGCCTGAACATCATACTGACTTTATTATGTCGACTTATGCCGAAGAATTCGGTTTTATCGGCGTTTTCCTGCTGTTTAGTTTATTCACTGCCATTATTATTCGCTGTCTGATGATTGGTTTAAACAGCTTTCATAACTTTGGCCGTTTATATGCTGGAGCCATGGGACTGACTTTCTTCTTCTTTGTATTTTTAAACTCAGGCATGGTGAGCGGGATTTTACCTGTAACTGGAGATCCATTACCGCTCATGAGTTATGGTGGAACGGCAGTGATTTCCATGCTGGCCGGGATGGGCATTGTGATGTCGATTCATACTCATCGATAAGTCATTCTAAAAGTCGGACTGGTTCCGGCTTTTTATATACTTAAAATAAGTTGTTTTAAAAATCCTGTTTTGGCCAGAAGAAAAAAGAAGAATATTTTAGAATTCGTATGAAATTAAAAAGCCCTCAAATGAGGGCTTTTTAATTTCATACTTTAACTGAGAAACCAGGTGTAATAACCCCAGATCATTAAAGGCCATGCTAGGAAAGGGCTAAACAACCATTTCCAGAACCAGTGGCGCGGCATAAAGCCAACACCATGGACAAAGCCTCCAGAAATACCAATCATGATATACATCATGGCACTATGGCTATATTCACCGTTGGCATCCAGCATTGCAGAAGGATGAACCAATAAAACTGCTGCGAGAGGAAAAGCCAGGAGGCAGGAAATCATCATCGCAAATTTGTTTGGTTTCTTGTCTACAACGGTTTTCTCAAGCGCAGCTTCTGTCATGTTTTATTCCTCATCCAGGTCTTGGTGTTGTTCCATGTAAATGGCAGCAATCACACTGGCAAAACATGCCATCAGTACACCCAGAATCCAGGCAAAATACCACATAGTTGTCTCTCCTTAAGACATAGCCTTAGTACAGGCTATGTGAATTATCTTCAATGTGTTTGTTGGTAATCACGCCCCACATCTTGTAATAACACCAAGTGGTATAGATCAGGATCAGTGGAACAAAGATACAGGCAGCAACGGTCATGACCGTTAAAGTATTTTTACTAGATACCGCATCCCACATGGTCAGACTTGCAACCGGGTTAATGCTTGAAGGCATCAGGAAAGGGAATAGGGCAAAACCAGCAGTTAGAATTGCACCGATGACAGCCAGAGATGAACCCAGGAAGCTCAGGCCTGCTTTGTTTTTACCTGCTGCCAAGACAATGATCAAGCCACCAAAAATGCCGGCAATAGGCGCTGCCATCGTGATTGGATAAGTCGAATAGTTGTTCATCCAGCCTGGATTAGCATTGGTCAATACTTCTTTTGCAAGCGGATTGGCAACACCATTGGTATCAAAAGGTGTAACTAAGGTATAGCCCTGAATGCCACCAAAATACAACCATGCACCGGCTGCCAGGAAAGTTGCTAAATACACTAGTCCCATGATTTGTGTTGCTTTGGCAGAACGTTGGCGTAGGTCACCATCAGTACGCAGCATTAACCATGCACCACCATGTGCACACAGCATCGATAAACTGACCAGACCACAGACAATCGCAAACGGATTCAGCAGGGCAAAGAAGCTACCAGTATAAGTAGAACGTACAGTTTCATCTAAAGTAAATGGTACACCCAAGAACATGTTGCCGAATGCCACACCGAAGACCAATGCAGGAACTGCACCACCAATCGCTAGACCCCAGTCCCATGAATTGCGCCATTTGGTATTTTCCAGTTTTGAGCGATAGTCAAAACCGACCGGACGCAGGAACAGGGCAAACAGTACCAGCAACAGTGCCCAGTACATGCCAGAGAAGGCGGTTGCATAGACCATTGGCCAGGCAGCGAACAAAGCACCGCCGGCAGTAATAAACCAGACTTGGTTACCGTCCCAATGCGGGGCAATGGTATTGATCGCTGCACGGCGCTCGCTATCATTTTTGCCCACAAATGGCATGATCGCCATGGAGCCCATATCGAAGCCATCGGTGAGGGCAAAGCCAATCAGCAATACGCCGACCAGCACCCACCAAATGATTTTTAATAATTCATATTCGATCATGCGTGAGTCTCCTCATTTGCCTTCTCTGCAGCTGCAAGCTTTTCAAAATGGTATTTACCGGTATGCAGTGAGCTTGGGCCAAGACGTGAGAACTTGATCATCAGATACATCTCGATAATCAGTAACACGGTATAGAATGCTGCCAATGCGAGGATTGAACCCCAGACATCACCTGTGCTTAAGCTTGATGCTGAAAGATGCGTCGGTAATACCTCACCAATAGTCCATGGTTGACGACCTACTTCTGCTACATACCAGCCAGTTTGCGCAGCAACCCAAGGTAAAGGCAGTGCAAATAATGCAAATTTCAATAACCATGGTTTATTTTCTGCATTACGTTTTGCTACCGCAAAAGTTGCCAGTGCAAATAGAAGCAGCATCAGGAAGCCGGAAGCCACCATGGCACGGAAGGCCCAGAACAGGCTTGGTACGTGTGGAATGGTATCTTTAGCGGCTGCTTTGATTTGCTCTTCAGAGGCATCAACGACATTTGGCGTGTATTTCTTCAGCAGCAGACCGTAACCGAGGTCTTTTTGGCTTTCTTCAAAAGCGGTTTTCAGTTCTGGAGACTGATCACCAGCACGTAATTTTTCCAGTTGCGAATAGGCCACCATACCATTACGGATACGCGCTTCATGCTGAACCAGCAGGTCCTTAATACCTGTAACTTGTTCAGTCGTAGAACGTGTAGCAATCAGACCCATTACATAAGGAATTTTCACTGCATAATCTGTAGTCATGGTTTCCTTATTCGGGATACCGAACAAAGTAAATGGCGCAGGTGCAGGGTGAGTATCCCATTCTGCTTCAATCGCTGCCAGTTTGGTTTTCTGTACATCGCCCAGCTCATACCCTGATTCATCACCCAGTAAAATCACTGAAAGTGTAGAAGCAAGCCCGAAGATGGCTGCAATGGCAAAAGAACGGCGTGCAAAAGGCAAGTCACGTTTTTTCAGCATGTAGTAACTTGAAATAGCCAGGACGAAGATGGCACCTGTGACATAACCGGCAGATACTGTATGCACAAATTTAACCTGAGCGACCGGGTTAAAGATCAATGCAGCAAAGTCCACCATTTCCATACGCATGGTTTCATAGTTAAATGCCGAACCGACCGGGTTTTGCATCCAGCCATTGGCGACCAGAATCCAGAGTGCGGACATGTTTGAACCCAAAGCCACCAGCCAGGTTACGGCCAGATGTTGTACTTTGGACAGACGATCCCAACCAAAGAAGAACAAGCCAATAAATGTCGATTCAAGGAAGAAGGCCATCAAACCTTCAATCGCCAGCGGTGCACCGAAAATATCACCGACATAATGCGAGTAATACGCCCAGTTGGTTCCGAACTGGAACTCCATGGTCAGGCCGGTGGTTACCCCTAAGGCAAAGTTAATACCAAACAGTTTTCCCCAGAACTTGGTCATGTCTTTATAGATTTCTTTGCCGGAAATCACATAGGTGGTTTCCATAATGGCAAGCAAAAAAGCCAAGCCTAAAGTCAGTGGAACAAAAATAAAGTGATACATCGCGGTCATGGCGAACTGGAACCGCGAGAGATCGACCACGCTTTCAGAAATCATCAACGTGTCTCCTGGATTTGGGAAGGATTGCCGGCGATACGCTCGGCGACTTGGTTATCAAAATTTTTAGGAATCGTAGGCGCATCAAACCAGATATTTTTAATTACCATCAGTAGAATAACCTTGATAATTAAAATAGCGGTTATTTCTCTAACCACTCTCTGGTTTAGATTTTTGGGAACTAAGCTCATTCGACTAAGCCTGTTATATGACTTGTTGTATATTATTAATCTATTGTAACTAAAAAATAAATAGACGATACAGTTTAAATAAATATATATTTATAAATATTTGAAAATAATATATATATATATTTATATAAGTTAAAATTTATTCTAAATATTTTTTATTATTTTATGTAATTTTTTTGATTTTTAAATCCGACTAAAATGCTTATATTTATATATTTGAATGTAGATTATTTTAGTTGGATTAATATTTTTTAATCTGATTAAAATGCTTGGTTTTAAAATAAAGAATAAAATTAATCTAACTAAATTGGTTGGTTTTATAAGAGTTGAATATCAGTATCATAACTTTCACATCATATTTATATTGATAAAAAACACACCAAAAAAAGAACATGCTGGAGGCATGTTCTTTTTAAGCTTTGTGAGGGAGACTGGACTTAGAAGTCGTAACGCATGCCTAGAGAAAGACCTAGGCTGTCTTCACCGCGTGCGCCACCTACAGCATTGGTACGACCTTGTGCCCAAGGGGTAAGGTTTGAGTTTTCATCATTTAATACAGTTGCTATGTTGCCATAAATGCGGACTGTTGGATCTAAACGGTGTTCAAGTCCGATTGCCAGTAAAGTTGCATTCGCATCATCCGCATCGACATCGCGGTGGAATACTTCACCACGGAATGAGGTTTTTGGTGCAAATTTATATTCACCCGCTACACCAAATACTTGTGCATCTGGGTTTGCTTCAGAATTATCATGTTGAAGGAATTGGTATAAACCACCCAGGTTGAACTCAGGTGTGATTTTGTAAGCACCTGCAATACGGAAACCATCACGTTCGCCACGGGCAGCTTCTTCTTCATAATGTTCATAGGCAGCAGCGAAATCAACTTTACCTTCTTTATAGGTTAAAGCGAGGTCGTAAGCTTTATCTTTGTCTTTAGCACCATCTTTAGTGGCATCCGGGCTATTTGTTTCATGTAGTGACATCGCACCTAATACGTTGAAACCGCCACCAAACTTAGGTGATTTATATTCAATGGTATTGGCATTACGTTCATCAAAACGCAGGTTGCCTACACGCGTGACGTTACGAACGTCACCGACCATATCGCCAAAGAAGTTGACCGGGCCACGTGCTACTTTGAATGGGCTGTCAAAACGGCCGATACGTGCTTGACCGAAATCACCTTTTAAACCAACAAAAGTATCGCGAGTTGCAAATTCAACATCATCGTTTGCAGAACCACTTGCAAAGTTAATTTCCTGTTCGATTTGACCAAATACGGTCATACCATTTTCTAATTTTTGTTCAGCTTTAAAACCCAAGCGTGAAGAATTTGAAGAAAGACCTACTTCGTTATAATCCTGGCCATCATCCAGATAATCTAAAGAAACGTGTGCACGACCATACACTTTAACATCAGCCGCGGCTGCCATCACTGGTGTTAAAATTGTTGCCCCGATTGCTAATGCAGATAACGTTTTTTTCATGTGTTGCTCCAATAAAGACTTTTTTATTCATCGTCTTAAAAACAAGTTTCAGTATTGTTTTGAAACATCTACTGCTCTATTGGTGCCAAGTATTCATTACAAATAAGTCAATATGATTAAGGAAATATTTCAGAAATATTAAAGAATCATTGCCTTATTTTTTATAGGATTATGAGTGGGATTAACAGAATTAATACAAATGCAGCTAAGTTCGGTGTTTGCTGCAAAACCTAAAAATAGGCTAGGTGACTTTTACTGATATTTTAGTGGCTTAATCAAGAGTGAAATACATTAGACATAAAAAATGGAGCCGAGGCTCCATTTTTAGGTATTAAGAATAGCTTAAAGGGCAGCTTTAATTTTCTCAGCCAGCGCTTTAATTTTTTCCTGGTCGCCCATCTGTGCTGCATGTTTGCCCAGATTGTGCAAAGAGGTAGGAACCAGATGGAAATGTACGTGTGGTACGGTCTGACCCGCTGCGGCACCTGATAATTGCATCAGCACGATACCGTCCACACCTAAACCTTTTTCAATGGCTTTTGCAACTTTCTGTACGATCTGAATCGTATAGGCTGCAGCTTCAGGTGGCAGATCCAGTAAAGTGATCGCCGGAGTTTTCGGAACCACCAGAGTATGACCTTCTGCCTGAGGCATGATGTCCATAAATGCAAGAACCTGGTCATCTTCATACACTTTTATCGCAGGAAGTTCACCGCGTAGAATTCGTGCAAAAATATTCTGATCATCATAAGTCATAAGTACATTCCTTGAGCGTTATTAAACTGAATTATTTACAGTTCAATTCTTTCTGACGATCTTTGATCGCGTCAAGACGTTGTTGCTCTTTTTCCGAGAATTTTGGCTTGGTTGTATAGCAATTGTCATTACCAAACTTGGCTTTTGCTTCAGGATCTTTGAAACAGAAACCTTTAGACGCATAAATCACGTCATGATCATTTTTTAATTTTTTGCACTCTTGTTCAGATGCAAGAACCGATGTTGAAGCCCCGAACAAAGTTGCAAAGCCAATCAATGCTGCAACAGAAAATTTCTTCATGAGAGTTTCCTCTGGGTTATCCACTATATGTGCCTGCCTACTAGTCACAATATGAGGTTTCGTTATCATTATTCAATGGCGAGATATTACTCGATGGTAATATTACTCCATGATTCATACATTTTCACAGCACTGGAAAAATCACTGTTTTTATCCGACAGATCGCTGGCCGCCTGAATCAGATTCTGGGTCAACGAGAGCACAGGCGCAGAAAGTTTGGCTTCACGTGCAAGGTCGATTGCAATGCCTGTATCTTTGGCCAAGAGTGGCAGGGCAAAGGTTACAGGAAAACTGCGGTTTAAAATACGCTGTGGCAATACGGTTTCAGTCACCATACTTTTACCACTTGAAGCATTAATACAATCCAGTGCTTCATGCAGGTTTACCCCATGCGCTTTCAAGGTAGTAAAGCCCTCAGCAACGGCACACAGGTTTACAGCCATTAACATATTATTTACGGCCTTCACTGCAAAACCCGCGCCAGATTCACCGACATGCTTGATCAGCTTGCCAAAAGCCTGCATCGCAGGAAGGGCTTTTTCATAACCCTGCACATTACCGCCTACCATCACGGTTAAAGTGCCATTTTCAGCGCCAATGGTTTGACCGCTGACCGGTGCATCCAGAAAGATTACCCCATGTTCAGCCAGTTGTACTGCCAGTTTTTGGGCAGAATCCGGTACACCACTGGTGCAGTCGACCCAGACTGAACCGGATTTAAGCGACAGATTTTCCAGAAGTCGTTCAACGTCAGCGCTGGTGGGCAGGCAAGAAAAAATTAAATCTGCCTGTACGGCCTGTTCCAGTGTGACGGCTTGGGTGCCATATTCAGCCGCATGTTGCTCTGCTTTGTTAAAGCTGCGGTTCCAGACATAGACCGTATCAAAATGCTTGGGTAAGTGTGCTGCCATACGAAAACCCATTGCACCTAGGCCGATAAATGCCACTGACTGAATCATGCTGTACCCTCTGAATATGTTTAAAGCTATTTAATATTTTTTTCTGGTGCGGGGAATCTACACTAAACATCAAGACGTGTAGAGCGCTGCACCAGCCAGGTCGTCATTTTGGGCCAGAATGTATTTGCCGTTTTCTGGTTCGACATTAGTCCAAGATGACCACCCGGTATAAGAGTAAACGTCTTATCTTGGCTACTTGTCAATTCCATCAAAGGCTTAGCTGACTGTTCTGTGACAATCTGATCGGTTTGACCTGCACCTACCAACAGGGAGCAGCTGATATTTTTAAGATCAACGACACGGCCATCCAAAGTGATAGAACCCTGTTTTAAAGGATTTTGCAGCCATAAATGCAGCACCATGTCCTGATTAATCCCACCTGGATAATCAATCATCTTGTTCAGGAAATTTCCCATGGTGGCGTGTTCATAGACATCTTCGACATGATCTAGATTTAACAGAAACTGTTTCTGGCTTTTGAGCCAGCCAATCGGATCGAGTAATTTAAAGCCCAAGGCATTTACAATACCCGGCGTATGAATATATTGCTTTGGAATCAGTCCTTGATGAATGGCTTGTTGCAGATTTTTGTTTTTAGAAATTAGTTTGTTTGTCGTAGAAAAAAGTTTGCCGACACGTCCTGACGCATAACTGTCGATAGGACTGCCCACCACGATCAGATTCTTGACATGTTCAGGCGAATGCAGGGCGGTATAGAGCGTGACAAACACGCCAGCCATACTCCAGCCATGCAGGGAAATGAACTGACTGCCCGAATGCTTGCAGATGGTTTCAATGGATTGAGGAATGGCTGCATCAATAAAAGATAAAAAGTTCAGGTGGCGATGTTTAAAGTTAAAACGTTTCCATTCCACCAGATAGACATCAAAACCGCTATGCTGAAAATGCTTGACCAGAGAGCGATAAGGATACAGATCATAGATATCCATATTAATGGCTAACGGTGCGATGAAAACCAGAGGCTCCTTATATTTTTTCTCAGGTGAAGCGTAATAACGAATCTTGCAAAACTCGGTGCCGGCAATATATTCAAAAGGGGTTTTTTGCGACAGGATCAGTGAGGAGGCATTAAACACCCGGGTGCTGAGGTGTTTCAATTTTTTTTGCTGGCGCTGAAAGTTTTGTTTTAACTGAATCATGTAAATAAAATATCCGTATCCGCGGGAGGATTGATCGAAGTCTAAGCAATAATCGCTTATTATGCCTTGACCTGAAATAGCTTAGGCGCTCAAAATGTTGGCAAATTTTTACAAAAGGCAGCCTGAGGGCTGAGGTAAAGCGATGAGCCAGCAAGACGATATTTCTTACCAATTAGAAACTTTAGCCATTCGTACCGGTCATACCCGCACTTTTGAAGGTGAGCATGGCGAACCGATTTTTCTAACATCGTCTTTTGTGTATGAAAATGCTGCAGAAGCCGCAGCTAAATTCTCAGGCCAGGAACCGGGCAATATCTATTCTCGCTTTACCAATCCGACCGTTGCCATGTTTGAAAAGCGTCTAGCTGCACTTGAAGGTGCAGAGCGCGCCGTCGCCACCAGTTCGGGTATGGCAGCCATTATGGCAGTGATGATGGCTTTTTTAAAAGCGGGTGATCATGTGATCTGTTCACGTGCTGTCTTCGGCTCTACGGTTTCCATGTTTGAAAAATATGTCGCAAAATTTGGCGTCAGCGTTGATTTCGTTGATTTGACCGATCTTGATGCATGGAAAAATGCCATCAAGCCTGAAACAAAAATTCTCTTTGTTGAATCTCCATCGAATCCTTTAGCGGAAGTAGCCGATATACAGGGACTCGCTGATATTGCGCATGCCAATGATGCCTTGCTGGCGATTGATAACAGCTTCTGTACACCGGTGTTACAACAACCACTCAAATTTGGTGCAGACCTGGTGGTGTATTCTGCGACTAAATATCTGGATGGCCAAGGCCGTGCGCTAGGTGGTGCTGTTGTTGGTAATCACAAGTTACTAGAAGAAATCTTCGGTTATGTGCGTACTACCGGCCCATCAATGAGCCCATTCAATGCCTGGGTTTTCCTGAAAGGCTTGGAAACACTACGTTTACGTATGCGTGAACATTCGGCAAGTGCTCAGCAACTGGCTGAATTTTTGAACCAGCATCCAAAAGTGGAAAAAGTATATTATGCGGGCTTGCCTGAACATGTCGGTCATGAACTGGCAGCCAAACAGCAGAGCGGTTTTGGCGGTATTGTGTCTTTTGAAGTCAAAGGTGGCCGTGAGGAAGCATGGACTGTCATCGACAATACCCAGTTTATCTCGATTACCGGTAATTTGGGCGATGTGAAATCGACCATTACCCATCCGGCAACCACGACACATGGTAAATTGTCGCCTGAAGCCAAAGAAGCTGCCGGTATTCGCGAAGGTTTGATTCGCGTATCTGTTGGTTTGGAAGAGATTGGTGATATTATCCAGGATATTCGTCGCGGTTTAGACCTGATTTAATTTTATAAATTTATGTTCGGAGATATTTATGAACATTAACATGTTGATGCAGCAAGCTCAGCGCATGCAGAAAGAAGTTGAAAACAACGTAAAAAAAGCCAAAGAAGAGCTTGCGCAAACTGAAGTGCATGCCGAGGCGGGTGGCGGTCTGGTGAAAGTAACCATGACTTGCCGTAACGTAGTGAAGCGTATCGAAATCAATCCTGAATTACTTCAGGATGATCCAGACATGATCGAAGACCTGATTGCAGCAGCAATGAATGATGCAGCACGTCAGGCAGAAGTGGTATCTGACGAAAGAATGAAAGCAGCGAACTCAGGTATGGGTTTACCGCCTGGTCTTGCAGGTATGTTCTAAGGAAGAATGCGCAATGTTTAGTGATCGTTTTGATCAACTCGTTCAAGCATTACGCATTTTGCCAAGCGTTGGGCCAAAATCGGCTCAACGTATGGCATTGCATATGATCATGAAAAATCGTGAGGGTGCTATTGGTCTGGCACATGCGCTGACTGAGGCAACCAATCACATTCATGAATGTTCAGTCTGTCATTCTCTGACCGAAGACGAAGTCTGCAATATTTGCAGCTCTCTGGATCGTGATGATGAACTGCTCTGTGTAGTGGAATCACCTGCAGATGTCATGGCGATTGAGCAAAGTGGTAGTTTCAGAGGTAAATATCATGTATTGGGCGGACATTTATCGCCACTGGATGGTATTGGTCCCGAAGAAATCGGTATTCCGTACTTATTGCATCGTTTGGCCAATGGTCAGGTGAAAGAAGTGATTCTGGCAACCAATGCCACGGTAGAAGGTCAGGCTACGGCGCATTATCTGGTTGAGGCCAGTAAGCATTTGCCGATCCAGATGACCCGAATTGCCCAGGGCGTACCACAAGGTGGTGAGCTGGAATATGTCGACAGTCATACCTTGAGTCAGGCAGTACATAACCGGATGCGCATGAAGTAAGCTAAGCTTAAATATCTTGTTAGTTTTAATATAAAAAAGATATTAATTAGAATATAAATCCTGATAAGTAAGCGCCATTTTTTAGGAAATAGGGCAGAATTGACGTTATTTTTTATACAAAAATTCTATAGATCAGTTAATATGGATCTATCGAGAATCTAATCTTAGACTCAGTTCTATGTTTCAATTTATTCAACATCAAAACGACTTAACTCATGTACTGAAGCTGATGGATCAGAATTCAGTTTATGGGCTGGATACCGAGTTTATCAAGGTTGATACCTTATGGCCTAAGCTGGGTGTTTTTCAGATTAACGTAGACAACAAGGTCTATTTGTTGGATGGAACCACGCTGGATCTGACTGAGTTCCTTAATAAAATTTTTAACGCACAGCAGAATATTTTTCACGCTTGTAGTGAAGATATCGACCTGATCTATCACTATACCCAGAAGAAATCGCTGAGTAATGTATTTGACACTCAGGTTGGCATGTCTTTTCTTGGGCATGGTCTGCAAGTCAGCTATCAAAATGCATTGAAGCAGATGCTGGAAGTCGATATCGAAAAAGACCAGACCCGTTCTGACTGGTTGGCGCGTCCACTCAGTTCCGAACAGTTGCTCTATGCTGCCAATGATGTGCATTATCTGGTGCAACTGTCAGAGAAAATTAAACAGGATCTGGATTCGAAAGATCTGCTGGATTTTGCCTTGCAAGATTGCCGTTTTCTGACTCAGGAAATTGGCGAAGATACCCCAACTGCCTTGTTGTATCAGGATGTCGGCAATTACCGGCATTCACGCCGTCAGCTGATGCAATTGCAGCAATTAATGGTTTGGCGTGATCAGATTGCCAAAGCACTGAATCAGCCACGCAGTTTCATTTTGAAAAATGCCAGCATGATTGATCTGGTGGAAAAATTCCCGCGCAATAATTTCCAGCTGAGTCATGTGAAAGACATTCGTTCGAATGTGGTTCGTGAGCATGGCAAAACCATTTTAGATTTACTGAAATTCCTGCCGGAGCCGGCAAACTGGCCTTTACGTCTGGCACGTCCAATTCGCCATTCTTCCAAAGATATCGGCGAAAAAATTGATTCAATTATTCAGAATGTCGTCAATGAAACCTCAATTCCGAAAGAAGTGCTGATGCGCAAGAAATGGTTGAATGCACTGTATCAGCATGTAGTTTTTCACAAGGATGAACAGGATCTGCCGGATTATCTGCTTGGGTGGCGCTATGAGTTATTAACTCGGCCACTGATTCAGGTATTGCATCAGGACGAATCTTATCTGTCTACCCAGATGAAAGTCAGCGAGTGATTAGCTACAGGATTGGTTAAAGAAAAAGCAATTATACAAAATCACGACTGATGCATGAGACGTGGCTAATGTTTCTGTCTTTTTTTTGATGTATCCTTGCGGTTGTTTTTCCAGAAAAGTCGTTTGAAATATGCAAGTGTCTATCTACAAATCCAGTAAAAAAAGTGAAATGTATCTGTATGTGGCGCGTCCTGCGAATGAAAGCGAAGCTGAAACATTCGAACCTTTAAGCGTATTGACTGAAGCAGTACAGGCAGCATTTGGACGTGCGACTTTTGTCATGCATCTTGAATTAAGCGAATCACGTAAACTGGCACGTGCCAATGTCTTGCATGTCATGGATTCTATTGAAACCCGCGGTTTCTTCCTGCAAATGCCACCAGAAGGCTTGATTGATCCAAATGCGGTCGCACCAGAAGGTTTACGCGGTGCTTAATGTTAATTCAGGAGTTGTGAAATGAATGGTTATGTGGCTGTATTAGACTCAATTCCTGAACAGAGCATTGCCGTAGCAGTTTATTTGCTCGGCAGCCTGATTGCTTTATGGTGCTGGTATGGCGTAACCAAACGTCTACCTAAACCTATGGGCGGTTTTTTGTGGATTGTGGCCTTTGCCATTCTGTTGACACCGACGGTATCTGAGGGGGCGAATGCTTCTATTGCACCTGCGATCTTCGGTCTGTTATTTGGGGTGTTGACCAAAGAGCAATCCCTGGTTTGGATTAATGCGTCACTTATTTTATTTGTCATTGGGATCGGATCTGTGATTGGCTATTGCTGGTCGACTTATGTGTCGAACAAAAGCAATATTCGTGTTCACGAGAAAAGTTCACCGCTGTAAGTAAAAAATAAGGTTCAATCATGTCTGCTGATATTCAACAATTTTCAGGTACCGATCAGTACATCGCGACTGACAGTTTAAAACTTGCGGTGAAAGCTGCACGCAGTTTGCAAAAACCGTTGCTGGTCAAAGGGGAGCCGGGTACAGGTAAGACTTTACTGGCCGAGCAAGTCGCACAAAGTCTGGGTTTAAAATTGATCACCTGGCACATCAAGTCTACTACCAAAGCACAGCAAGGTCTGTATGAATATGATGCAGTATCGCGCTTGCGCGATAGCCAGTTGGGTGATGACCGTGTCTATGACATCAAGAACTACATCAAGCCGGGCAAATTGTGGGAAGCATTTACCAGTGAAGAACGCTGTGTTCTGCTGATTGATGAAATTGACAAGGCAGACATCGAGTTTCCAAATGACTTGCTGCATGAACTCGATAAAATGTCGTTCTATGTGTACGAGACAGGCGAGACCATTACCGCAACTCAGCGCCCAATCGTGATCATTACCTCAAATAATGAAAAAGAATTGCCAGATGCTTTCCTGCGTCGTTGCTTCTTCCATTACATCGAATTCCCAGATGAAGCCACCATGCGTGAAATCATTGATGTGCATTTTGCCAATATTTCGACCACACTGGTGAATGAAGCCTTACAGGTTTTCTTTAAATTGCGCCAGATTCCGGGTTTAAAAAAACCACCTTCAACGTCTGAACTGATCGACTGGCTCAGTCTACTCATGGCTGACGACATGCCGGAAGATATTCTGCGCAATACTGATAAATCTAAAGCAATTCCACCTTTGTACGGTGCATTAATCAAGAATGAGCAAGATGTGCAGTTGCTCGAACGTCTAGCATTTATGTCACGTCGTTAAGGGAGAAACACGCATGTTTGTGCGACTGTTTTATACCTTACGCAAATACGGTGTACCGGTATCGACCCGCGAACTGATTGATCTCAATCAGGCAGTTGCCGCAGGACTGGTCTTTGCCGATCAGGACGAGTTCTATCAGCTTGCCAAAACTATAATGGTCAAGGACGAGCGCTATTTCGACAAGTTCGATCGCGCCATGAAAGACTATTTTGATGGTATCGCGACCTTTGATCTGGATGAGCTGCTAAATCAGGTGCATAAGCTGCCCAAAGACTGGTTTGATCTCGAATTACTCGAGAAGCATCTGACCCCGGAGCAGCGCGAAGAGCTGAAAAAGGCCGGTTCCCTGGAAGAACTGATGAAAATGCTGGAAGAGCGCCTGCGCGAACAGCATAAAAAACATCAGGGTGGTAACAAGATGATTGGTACCGGTGGGACTTCACCCTTTGGTGCTTATGGCGATCATCCTGAAGGTGTGCGTATTGGCGGGCCGGGGCGTAAGCGTTCTGCGGTGAAAGTCTGGGAGCAGCGTCAATACCGCAATCTGGACGATGAGCAGATTTTGGGTAGCCGCCAGATGCAGATGGCATTGCGCCGTTTGCGTAAGTTTGCCCGTCAGGGTGCAGCCGAAGAACTGGATATTGATGGTACGATTCGTGAAACGGCTAAGCAGGGTATTCTGGATGTACAATTGGTACCGGAGCGCCGTAACCGTATTAAAGTACTAATGCTGTTTGATATTGGCGGATCGATGGATGCACATATCGCTCAGTGTGAAAAACTGTTTAGCGCCGCCAAAACCGAATTTAAGACTCTGGAATATTTCTATTTCCATAACTGTCTGTACGACTATGTCTGGAAAGATAATGTCCGTCGTTCCAGCTCGCGCATGAATACTTGGGATCTGTTCAATACCTATGGACGGGATTACCGGGTGATTGTAGTGGGTGATGCCAGCATGGCACCCTATGAGTTGAACTCCGTCGGTGGTTCGGTCGAATACATGAATGATGAAGCAGGACAGGTCTGGTTACAGCGTCTGCGTCAGCATTTTGATAAAACCGCCTGGCTCAATCCTGAAGAAGAAAAATACTGGCATTACACGCATACTATTGGTCTGATTAAGCAAATCTTTGAAGATCATATGTTTCCAATGACCTTAAAAGGCATTGAGGATATGACCAAATATCTGGCGCGTTGATTCCATTTATCTATAAGTGACTTTATCTATAGTTATTAGTGCTTTAAAACGAATTATTCTAGTATAAAGTCACTTGTTATACCTTATTCCAATATTCAGGAATTATTATGGCTCATCAAATTAATGGTATTGCGTTACCGAATGAAGAGGGTTTTTTTGGTCAGTATGGCGGTCAGTTTATTCCACCCGATCTGAAACAGGCCATGGATGATATTAATATGGCCTATCAGGAAATTCGTCAGACTGAAGAGTTTCAGAATGAATTGAAAGATCTGTTTGCCCATTATGTCGGTCGCCCAAGTCCTTTATTTCATGCCAAACGTCTTTCTGAACAGCTTGGCGGGGCGCAGATTTATCTGAAACGTGAAGATCTGAACCATACCGGGGCGCACAAGATCAATCATTGTCTGGGTGAAGCTTTACTTGCGAAATATATGGGCAAGACCAAAGTCATTGCAGAAACCGGTGCCGGCCAGCATGGTGTTGCTTTGGCAACTGCATGTGCCTTGGTGGGTATCCCATGTGAAATTCATATGGGGCAAGTAGATATTGAAAAAGAGCATCCAAACGTCGTCAAGATGAAAATTCTGGGTGCCAAGCTGATTTCTGTGACGCGTGGTACAGCCACACTCAAAGATGCAGTCGACAGTGCTTTTGAAGAATATTTGAAAGATCCGAAAAATTACATCTATGCTATCGGTTCGGTGGTTGGACCGCACCCATTCCCGATGATGGTTCGTGACTTCCAGTCGATTATTGGCGATGAAATTAAAGTTCAGGCCAATGAACGTTTTGGTGCAAATCCTGATTATGTTGTTGCCTGTGTTGGTGGTGGTTCTAATGCAGTAGGCGCATTCACTGCATTTTTAAATGAACCCGATGTGAAACTGGTTGGCGTTGAGCCGGCAGGTCATGGTTTAGATACCGATATGCATTCAGCTACTTTGACCTTAGGTAAACCGAGCCAGTTACATGGTATGGCCTGTTATGTGCTAGAAGATGAACAGGGCGAGCCATTGCCAGTGCATTCAATTGCTTCTGGTCTGGATTATCCGGGTGTGGGGCCGCAGCATAGCTTGCTGAAAGATTTGGGTCGGGTAGAGTACACCACTGCCACCGATCAGGAATGTCTGGATGCATTCATGACCTTGTCACGTGTAGAAGGCATTGTACCTGCACTAGAAAGTTCGCATGCGGTGGCTTGGGCCATTCGTGAAGCGGGTAAATTGCCAAAAGATATCAAGATTGTAGTGAACCTATCGGGTCGTGGTGATAAAGACTCAGATTATGTTGCAGAAAAATTAGGTCTCAACTGATTTTAGTCAAAATGTTCATATAAAAAATCCCGGTACATGTGCCGGGATTTTTTATGCATCAGATATAAAACTTTATTTTGTATCATTTAAGTGATCTTCAAATGCCTTAGAGAAAGCTAGATGATGTTTTAACCTGAGATATATTGCTGTAACTGTTCAATCAATTTGCGTTGGTCATCCATGGCGGCCTTGACCAAATCCCCAATTGAAATCAGACCGATCAGTTTTTCATGTTCGACCACAGGTAAGTGGCGTAGGTGGCGTTCAGTCATCAAAGATAAACAGTCTTCTACGCTAGTAGCTGTATTTACGGTAATCACTTTAGAGGTCATGATTTCATTAACAGTGGTGTCGAATGAGGTTCTTTGCATCAGGGCGATCTTACGCGTGTAATCCCGCTCTGACAAAATCCCCACCACGTTGTCTTCATGGGTTACCACAAGCGCCCCGATTCCTTTATCTGCCATCAAAGTGATGGCCTCTAAAACGGTAGAATCTGGACGGATGGTATAAATAGCTTGATGTGTTTTTTCACTGAGCACCTGTGCCACATTGGTCATGCTTAATCATCCTTATTGGTCAATTTATTATTAATCCTAGAGTATGTATTCAACCTGAACATCTCTAAGTGTTTAGGTTTTAGTCTTTATAAATAGCATGTTATTTAAGCAATGTGCAGTCTTTGTTGCGAAAAAAACAGATGACGCATCTGTGCAGCAGTCAGTTTGAGTTTGGTTCCATTGGTGTTGAACAGGGCTGGCGTAACATTCAGTCGAGACAGGGTCGGCAATAATGCATTTTCAAAATCTTCAGAATTGATTTTACGCGGAATGTAATCCGGCCAATGTTGCTGGGCATAATTTTTAGCATCCAGCGGATTGAGCCAGAATGGAAAGATACAATCTTCCTGGTCACGCATCATCGCCCAGCCTTGGTGATATGCGCCCCATAGCTCGCCACAATTCATCAAAGATTTAAGCATCGTGATCTTTAACAGAAAGTTTTTGCAGATCGGATCAAATTGAATAATTTTTCGTGGTTTCATTAGAATAAAGTGCTATTGGAGTTCAGGCTCTATTCTAGGAACTTTATATGAAATTACTGTTTCAGCTTTGCAAGGATTCGTAAGAAAATATGTATTGATTGCTATTTATTGAAAAAAGGGCTGAAAAAAACGCCACCTAGGTGACGTTTCTTTATGCTTGCATGGTGGCCATGTTTTGCCAGTACTGGGCTTTGAGTGAATCTCGTTCTACACGGAAACCTTGATAATAAAGTTCTGCTAAAAAAAGCGCTGCTTTACCATGGCCAGCACGAGCGGCTTCTTCAAGCTGTTTTACCGCATCAGCAAAGTTCATTTGCGATTGAATGGTATTCACGGCATCTGCGTACAGATGTTCCAGATCGTGTTGAGAGAGTTGATGTATCATATAAAAACTCCTTAATTTTAATTATGATTACAGGATAGACTATTTAGTCTAAATACAAATATAAATTAGTATTGTTAAACTAATATTACAAAATAATGGAAAAGTCAACTATTCGATTTTATTCGTTTACTTCAGTTATAGTTTAACTGATTAAACTATACACAACTATAAATATTATTAAGCTACATTGTAAATGGATAGCAAACAATAAGGAGAAGGCCATGATGACAAGAACTTTAGATGGTGTGAAATTTGATATGCCTCCGACTGCAGGTCAAATTATGGAACTTGCCGATTTGCATCGTAAAAAACTCGATCAAGCTATATTCAGTAAACATACCCATCTAGGCGATTATGGGCTGGCACAACGTAAAGAAGTATATGATTTTACTCGTGCGCTGGATGAAAACCAGCGTGAGCAGTTTTATAAACTCTATAATGGTGAGCTGGTCCGAATTGCAGATGAGGATCGCTTACATCCGCCTGAAGCAGAAGCCGGCTTAAGTAAATTTGCAATTGCACTGGTATTGCTTGTTGTTGCATTGGTACTGTATTCAACAATTATTACCAGAATCATGAATTAGTCCTCGAAATAGCAGGATTCAGCTCTTATGAATATTCAGTGCGCTGACTTGAACTTATGTAACTGCGACCATACACTACCTCTAACCTGAGGTAGTGTATGTCTATAGATACAGAAAAACTAAGCCAATTTTTCAGCAGAATCAAACTGGAACAGATTTATAACAGTGTGGTTATTTTTATTATTGCGGTCATTCTACTTTTAGCCGCATTTGCTTTATATCGTCCGCTTAGCCTTTCCCAAGTCACCCAGATTCAACAACTGTCTAAACAGCAAAACCTTCCCCAAACCCAAGATATGGCACTCGCCTTGTTAGAGCAGCAGCATATCCGTCGTGGGCAATATCTTAAATTGATGCAGGCTTATCAGCAGGAGTCGTTACGGGCACGTCAGCTTCCGCCGGTCTCTGTGGAGATGCCTTAGGCATAGGGTTTATTGGTAAGTAATAATTGGCATCCCTTAAATTCTGTTCCAAACGCATTTTCAAAGCATTTTGATCCAGTTCTTTATTGACGACCACCAGGGTTAAGCGATCAGGATGAAAATGCTTGCGTACTGCATTTTGTACATCTGCCGCTGTGATTCTAGCCAAGCGTTCTGGATAACTGGATAAATAATCAGTTTGCTCACTATAAAAACCCATATTGCCTAGCTGGGCATTAATTGTGGCATTACTGCTGTAATTATTAGGAAAAGCACGTAACATGCCTGCTTTGGTTTCTTCCAGACGCTGAGTATCAATAGGCTGACTGACAAAGTTGATAAATGCTTGATGTGCGACCTGAATGCTGTCTAGCAGTTGATCCTGACGCGTAGAATACTTAAAGCTGAATACGCCGGGTGCCTGACTAAAGCTCAACGAACTATAAGCGCCATAAGTAAAACCACGTTTCACCCGCAGTTCCTGCATCAATACCGCATTAAATCCGCTACCGCCAAACATGCGATTGGCGACCTCTAAAGCCAGTTTATCTTCAGTAAAGCGAGTTGGGCCTAAATGCCCAAAGGTTACATGCGCCTGAGACGAGTTATAGGGTAGATGTACCACTTCAAAACCAGATTGAGTTTCAGGTTGTGGCAATCGCACTGCTTTTTGCCCTTGGGGTAAATTACCGGCAATGCGTTCAGACAGTTCCAGTGCCTGTTTCGGGCTGAGTTTTCCAGTAATGGAAATATTCATATTTTGCGCCACCAAAAACTGATCACGAAATTTTTTCAATAATTCTGCGTTAATTTTCTTGGTACTGCCTTGGGTACCAGTGATTGGTTCTGCATAAGGGTGTTGACCATATAGGGCACGATAAAAACGGATATCCATGAGTCGGCTTGGATTTTCCTGCAGCTGTTTTTGTCCCACTTGGGTATTGCTTAAAGCTAGATTAATGCTGGATGGTTTAAATGATGCATTCTTGAGAACCTCCATCAGCATGCCCAATGCGGGTTCCAGTTTTTCCGGGTCTGAAAGCGTACGCAGACGAACCACAAACATATCCCGATAGGCTTGTACGCTGAATTGTGCTCCGGTTTGGTCAAAAACTTCCGCCACCTGATTGGCGCTATATTTGTCGGTTCCTTCACGCATCAACTTGGCTGCCATATTGGATAGACCATATAGGCCTTTGGCAATTTCCTGATCACGGGCCGAACCGGCATTAAAGGTCAGCTGGATATCTACCATGGGAAGATCTTGCGTTTCAACAAACAGCGTGCGTACTTTGTAGCGATTGTTTAGATCATGAATATAAGGCGCCTGAAAATCCCGTTGCTGATTAATATTTTTTAAGCTTTGCAGCAAAGGGATAGACTGTAACTGACTCGGATTATCATTTTGGTTAGGCTGGGGATCCAGATAGTTTTCTGCATGGGTAGCCGAGCTAAGACTTAAAATTGAAATAAACAAAAATGAACGAAGTTGAAGCATTATAATCCCCGTTGCTGGGTGTTTTGTTCAGGAGAGAGATAAAGCGTGCTGAGATTTTCACGTACAAAATAGGCGTTTGCGACACGCTGGATATCCTGAACGCTGACACTTTCAAAGTGTTTCGGTAATTCATCCATCAGGCGATAACTCAAGCCATTGACCTCTAGATTTCCAATCATTTTGGCTTGTCCGGCAATATCATCCTGGCTATAGATCAAATTGGAAATAAAGCGGGTACTGATACGATCCACTTCCTGTTGAGTCATCGCTGTAGTTTTAAGTAAATCCACTTCATCCTGAATTGCTTGTTGTGCTTCTTGCAAAGAGATGCCCGGCGCAGGTAAGGCAGAAATACCAAACAGGCTGTCGCCGCGATTATAGGGATCATAAGAAACGCTGACAGAGGTCAGAATTTTACGATCACGTACCAATCGGTCTTGCAGGCGCGAAGAAATGCCACTGTCCAAAAGACTGCGAATAATGGTCAAGGCATAAGCATCTTGGGGGTTTTTGGCAGTGCCAAGGGATTTTACATTCCAGGTCATGTACAGATTGGGCACTTGAACACTGCTATTAATTTCCATATGCCGATAACCCAAACGCTCAAACTCCAGTACATCATTGCGTGCTGGTATTGGGCGTGCGGGAATGTCAGCAAAATATTTTTGTACCTGAGCCAAAGCAGCTTCAGATTCTACGTTCCCCACAATCACCAGAATGGCATTATTCGGACTGTACCAGTCCCGATACCATTTTTTGACATCATTCAACTGAATATTATTCAGGGTTTTCATGTGTCCAATCACCGGTTGGCGATAATGGCTGGTCGGATAACTGATCCATTTAAACCGTTCAAAGGCTTGCACCCGAGGATTGTCATCGGTGCGTTGGCGCCGTTCTTCCATAACGACTTTAATTTCTGGCTCGAAGTCTTGCTGTCGAAGCAGTAAATTACTCATACGGTCAGACTCAAGTTCCAGCGCCATAGGAAAATAGGCTTTAGGATAGAGCTGATAATAATTGGTGTAATTGGTAAAGGTAGCTGCATTGATACTGCCGCCATAAATCCGGCTCAGGCGGGTAAATTCGTCATTTGGAACTTTATGGGTGCCTTTGAACATCATATGTTCAAGTGCATGTGAAACTCCTAGAATATTTCCAGATTCATCGCTGCTGCCGACTTTGTACCAGATTTGTGTCATTACCATGGGCGCACGATGGTCTTCCCGAATGATGACTTTTAAACCGTTACTTAAAGTGGTTTCAAAAGTAGTCCGTGATAATTCGCTTCGGGTTTGTGCCTGGGCCGGGCTAAAGCTCAGACTAAACAATACCGCTGCACCGAGTGGATAAAGCGTCTGTCTGATCATTTGCGAGAAAGAGGAGATAGTCAAAAAGGTGATGAACACTAGATCTCCTGAAATAGGCATTTGTATTTAGAGTTATTTTTAATAAATGTGTGCTTGAAAGCAACCGAGAGCTGTAGCTTTTTGGTATGTTTGTCCAGCATTTGCATTGCTAGCTGCAAAGCAGGCAAGTTATGGTAGAATCTGGGTTTTTAACGCAATGCTTTTCAAGGATTCGGCATGCAACAGCAATCTAATGGGCAAAACAAATTTTTGATTGATGCTGATATCGGAGATGATGATGTCACATTACCGAGCTTACCTGCGGTCAATGTGCCTATCGTAGAAACGCCAAGCGAAACCGTTGTGGTTTCTGCACCTGTCGAAACAGAAAATGAAAATGAAGATTCTGCGGCGAAAGGTGGCTTCTTTAGCCGTATGAAAGTGGGTTTAACCAAAACCCGTAAAAACCTTGCCGATGGGATGGTAAATATCCTGATTGGTGGTAAAGAAATTGATGATGAATTATTAGAAGAAGTCGAAGAGCAGCTTCTGGTGGCTGATATTGGCGTGGAAGCAACCAAGACCATTATCGCTAACCTGACTGAACGTACGGCACGTGGTGATTTGATCTACTCACATTCACTCTATAAAGCGCTTCAGGAAGAACTGGTGGCTTTATTGGCACCACGAGTAAAACCGCTACACATTGATCCGAATAAATCGCCTTATGTGATTCTGGTGGTTGGTGTGAATGGTGTCGGTAAAACGACTACCATTGGCAAGTTGGCAAAACGTCTGCAAGGTGAAGGCAAGACTGTTATGCTGGCAGCAGGTGATACTTTCCGTGCAGCTGCAACGGAACAGCTACAGATCTGGGGTGAGCGTAATAATATTGCAGTCGTGGCTCAAGGTCATGGTGCTGACTCGGCTTCGGTCATTTTCGATGCTTTTGAAAGTGCTCGGGCCAAGGGTGTAGATGTATTAATTGCAGACACAGCGGGTCGTTTGCATAACAAAGGTCATTTGATGCAGGAATTGACCAAAGTAAAACGTGTGATGCAGAAAATTGATGCCACTGCACCGCATGAAGTCATGTTGGTGGTCGATGCCGGTACTGGCCAGAATGCCATTAATCAGGTCGAGATGTTTGATGAGGCGGTAGGCTTGACGGGTCTGACCATTACCAAACTTGATGGTACTGCCAAAGGCGGTGTCCTATTTAATATCGCCAGTCGTACTCATGTGCCGATTCGCTTTATTGGTGTGGGCGAAAAAATTGATGACTTGCGTCCATTCTCTGCCAAATCTTTTGTTGCTGCATTATTTGAAACTGAAAAATAAATAATGCGCAATGCTTCACATAAACTCCGCCAAGTGCGGAGTTTATTGTTTTTAGCCAGTTCGAGTGTTGTAAAAACCGACAATAAAACCACCACTAAATCTGCCTATCTTAATAAAGGCCTTATAATTGTAGGGGATTTTCTAAGCTGATTTGGCTTGTTTTTTGTGGGGTAGAAAATGGCATTGCTAAATAAGCTTGGTCAGGTATTAACAAGCGATATAACCAAGGATTTTAAATTTTCAAGAAAAAATAAACTGAATGGTGATTTAGAACTGACTTTTGTCGATCAATTGAAAAAGCGCCGTAGTATCGATCAACTCGGTAAGCGGGTACATTATAGTCAGACTTATCTTGGCGAAATCATTCAGGAAGCAGTGCGCAGTTGCCCTTCGGCTTATGATTCTCAAACTACGCGCATTGTGGTGTTATTTGCAGATTCTCATCATCAATTCTGGGAAATTGTGAAACAGGTACAGCGTCAGCATATGCCGGCATCTATTTACGAAGGAATGGAAATCAAGTTGAATCAATATGCTGCTGCCTATGGCACGGTTTTGTTTTATGAAGATCAAGCCGTGATTCAACAATTACAAAAGAAAATGCCATTAAATAGTGAAGATTTTCCAGCATGGTCGGAACAAACTTCCGGTATGGCGCAATTTGCTGTGTGGACGACGCTGGCAGATTCTGGCTTAGGGGCATCCTTACAGCACTACAATCCACTGATTGATGAAAGGGTCGCTGAGCATTTTGAAATTGAAAAGAACTGGTTGTTGCGAGCCCAACTTTGCTTTGGATCAATTGAACAAACAGTAGAAGAAAAATTACAAAAACCGGATCAGCATCGTTTCAAAGTATTTAATTAAAAGTTTATAGAACACTTTATATGTGACAGCATGGAAGCTGCGGATAAAATCAGATACAAATACGCTACTCAGATCTAAATCTGATTGTTCTATAAATAAAACACATTGTTATCGAAATGCACCTGTCTTGGGTGCTTAAAGCACGTAATATAACTTTATCGATTTTCAAATAACCAAAATATACAGAGGTGGGTTCATGGCATTTTTAGATCAAATCAAACAACGCCGTAGCATTTATTCAATTGGAAAAAATGTAGATCTGGATCAAGCAGAAATTGAGAAAATCATTAAAGATGCGGTGAAGCACAGTCCGTCATCTTTTAACTCGCAAACCTCGCGTGTGGTGATTTTATTTGGTCAATCACATGATACCTTCTGGCATATTGTACGTGAAACTTTACGTGACCTTGTTTCAGCAGATGCATTTGAATCAACCAATAGCAAGATCAATGCTTTTGCAGCAGGTTATGGAACCGCTCTGTTTTATGAAGATCAGAATGTGGTGAAGTCGATGCAAGAGCAGTTTGCACTCTATGCAGATAACTTCCCAGTCTGGTCTGAGCATTCTTCCGCTATTGCACAGTTTGCAACCTGGACCGCTTTGGCAGAAAAAAATATCGGTGCTTCATTGCAGCACTACAATCCAATTATTGATGAAGAAGTTGCACAAACTTTCGAGATTCCATCTCACTGGAAACTTCGCGCTCAACTGGTATTTGGTTCGATTGAAGCTCCTGCAGGTGAAAAAACCTTTATGGATGATGCAGAGCGCTTTAAGACTTTTGCATAAATGATTTTAGATCATAAAAAAAGAAGCACTTTGATGCTTCTTTTTTATGTCTTAGAGTTGTATTTAGATATGATGTGATATGTCTAGCCAAATAAATGCTAAGAACACAGGCTGTATCGCTCCAGCCTTTGTCATAAGATTGTCATTTAGACGCGGCATAGTGCGGCTAATTTTTAATAAACAACCAAAAATGAGTAAAGGATATGGATTTACGTATTGCGGCAACTGCAGCAGTGTTTCTGTTTAGCACACCAGTTTTTTCGGCAGTAACCGTCACAGTACCTGAAGAAATAAAAATTGTTGCCGTAAATGATCACGAAGTGAATTCAGGTCTATTACGTTCTAATCAGACTTATAGCTTGGATGCAGGTGTAAATGCGATCAGCGTACGTTATAACGAATTTTTCCAGCATTCAGACAATTCACATGACATTTTAAAGTCAGGTGTGGTTACGGTAAAAACACCAAGCCTTAAAGATGGCGAAACTTATCGTTTAGCACTCATTCAGGCGCCTAAAGATTTTGATGCAGCGCAAAAATATAAAGATCAGCCCATTATTGGCCTATATGATGCGAAAAATCAGCTCTTAGTCCAGCAGACGGGCGCTAAAGATTCAGCGAAACCATGGTTTGGAAATCGCGTATTGACTAAAAAAGTAGATATGACAACTCAAGCCGCGACACCAGTTCATCAACCGGCAGCTATATATACTCAGTCAGTAGAACAGAATGATCAGCAGCTGATTCAATTATGGCAGAAAGCTTCTAAAGCTGAACGTCAAAAATTCATGACTTGGCTCGCTGAGCAGACAAATTAAAATATTTTGATGAAGAATCAAAAAGATCACCATTGAGGTGATCTTTTTTTATGAGATGAAGGCTAGAAAATTAACATTTGCTTAAACTTTTCATGCGGAATTAGCTAGAAAAACGCAAAAAAGTGTTAAAAATAGCCTTTTAGATTAAAAAATAAACGCATGATTGGTTTTTTTGAATATTTTTAAGAAAAGCCCTTGCGCTCGTTTTGAAACTGTATAGAATACGCAGCACACCAACGCAATGCATGAAACGAAACGTTAAGTGATTGGGTTGGAGCTTGAAACTGACGAGGTTTTAAGAAGATCATTAAGAGATTATGAAGAACAACTTGTGTGGATTTTTACTGGTTGATTGATCGAAATTATTTTCATTGATTGATGGTAGAAATTACTCGAAGTTTATTTGAGAAATATTTGTCAGAAA
>NZ_VOYO01000018.1:0-49901 GCF_013420255.1 Acinetobacter sp. YH01021 | reverse complement strand
TTTGCGAGATTAAAACATTTCCGTGCTATTGCAACTCGATTTGATAAACTGGCACGCAATTATAAATCTATGATTCGTATAGCCTGTATATTTATTTGGTGCAAAGCCAAATGAGGACACACCCTAGATTGTTCAATGATTTTTTGGCTCAAACCACTTTTCCGGGTAGTTTTAACACAAAGTGCTTGTGTAAAAGCATCATAATCTACCAATAAACTGACCACTTTTTTGGCTCGAGTAATTGCAGTATAAATCAACTCTTTGCTCAATAAATTTTTTGCATATTGATCCAGCACCACTGCCGTATGGGAAAATTCTGAACCTTGAGATTTATGAATGGTCAGCGCAAAAGCGGTTTCAATACTTTTAGGTAAACGGGTGGCTAATACCCATTTTTCCAGACTCGGGAAATACACTTCAAACTGACGTTGACCAGATTGCTCACGTAAAAAACAGATACCAATATCACCATTGGACAGGCCCAACTGATAGTCGTTATAGCTCATCATGACGGGTCGTCCGACATACCAGTCGCCCTGTTTCAACTGACCTTGGGCTGCTAAAAAACGTTGTTCAATCTGTAGATTGATCTTGAGCAACCCCAGATCACCAGAACGGATTGCCGTTAAAATACGGTAATCATCAAAAGTTTTGACCACCTGTTGCACATAGTGTTCAAAATCAGCTGAGTTTCGTTCTGTTTTTATGGCCTGTACATAAGCCTGATAACCATACATCAGCTGGTCATAATACTGATTCAAATTATGCGCGGTCTGTTCGGCACCAGCGAGCAGGTATTGTAACTGCAACTGGTCGATCTTCACCTGATCCAAATCGATCGCCTGTAACTCACTGGCTGCCACAATCTGCTGCTCAAATTTCTGCAAGACGTGAGAAGGCTCATGATTCTGCTGGATAAACTCCGCCATTGCTCCAATTTTGGCTCCAGCCGCAAAACGTCGCGTGGTGATTAAATTGACCCGGTTTTCCTCCAGAGTCGCCACTTTCTGTAAATCTGCCAGTACCGTTCCGACATCCACAGAGGCCAGCTGGTCTGCATCACCGAGTAAAATCAGCCGTGCATGAGGCGGTATGGCGGCCAGCAACATCTGGGACAGATTCAAATCCAGCATCGAGGCTTCATCGACCACGATCACATCATAGGGCAAAGGCTGTTTGGCATGAAAGCGTGGCTGTCCGCGAGTACCCAAACCTAGTAAGCGATGCAGGGTCACCGGTTGCAACTGTTTTAATGCTTCTAGCTCAAACTGTTGTAACGCTTCACTGTGCAAGGCTTTTTGCAGTGCTTCTTTCATTCGCTGTGCAGCCTTTCCCGTAGGCGCTGCCATAGCGATCCGTATATGCGGCAAGGCTTCATATAGCACCGCAATCATATGTGCCAGCGTATAGGTTTTACCAGTCCCCGGACCGCCGGTAATAATGCTTAAGGCTTGCTGCGCCACCATATGCAGGGCTTTTTGCTGCTGTGGATCTGACAATAGGCTGCGATCACGTTCAGATAAATGAATGGCGGCAACCGGCTGGGTTTTAATTCGTGCAATATGTGCGGCTACCTCCTGCTCTAGCTGCCAGTAGCGGTACAAATATAAATGCTGATCTGCAAAAATAAACGGCGCAATTCCTGTACTTTGCTGACGGCGGTCTAGAACCAGATTGTGTAATAAGACAACCTGCCGAGGATCAACTTCGATACAGCTATCCCCCGCCTGCATCGCTTCAAGCAATTGCTCGATCAAGATTTTTGCTGCCGGATCAAATGTAGCCGTACTAAACGGCGGCTGACACAGATAGTCAATCCAAGCCATTAAATTGGAGTCTTGCTGTGACACGTGATTCTGCTCATTTTCCACACAGTTATCCTCAAAGTTATCCACAGGATAATTTTCTGTTTAATCTCTATATATTTTATAAAACTGCAAAATCAAGCTGATTTTTTCTGCTCAAAATAGCCCAATATTTGATCCAGTTTTTCTATGAATTCAGAGTCCGGTTGCCAATGATAGACTCCTTGCTGCACCTGTCCATTCATCCCGCGCAAATACAGATAGGTTGCGCCGCCCAAGTGCTGCTGAATCGAATAACCCTGCATATTGGCACTCAGATAACGATGCAGCGCCACCAGATACAGAGCGGCCTGCAACCAGTAACTGGACTGGCTCATATTCTGCTGAATCGCCTCAGCACTATAGTGCTGCTGATCAGGTCCGAGGAAGTTACTTTTATAATCGGCAATCTGGTAGCGCTGGCCATCGAAATACACCAGATCGATGGAACCGGTCAAATACCGCGCCGATTTGGCCTCATTAAAATCGCTCATGATCATGTCATGTTCGAGAAAAAGCTGATGGATTTGCCGAATCTGCAAAGGGGCATCGGTCAAGGACAGATAAAAAGGGAATTCTGAAAGATACTGTTTAGCCTCCAGCTGTGCCAAGGCAAAATCTGCCTGGATCGGAGTGGCCAGAATGTCATGTACCCAGTCATGCATCAGGTTCAGCAAAATATCTTCTGTAATTTCGTCCAGAAACCCCTCAAAAGCAGTCTGGAAAATACTGTCCACATTCAGCGATTCAGTGCTTGCAGAGCGTGTGAGCTGGGCCACTTCCTGTTCAAAAAACTGGATAAAGGAGTCATCCGCCAGCCCATCGAAATACACCTGAAACTGATTTAAAAATTCCAACAGAGCTGAACGCTCGAGCTGTTGTGCCGAGTGAAACAGCTGCTGCCATTGCTGGCGATAAGCTTCACTGTGATCATGCAGGCGAATTCCGGTCAATAACTTATAGTTCAGGCTAGACAATACGCGCTGCATACTATGACGCAATTCCTCGGCTTTGAAATCTGCCTGAGCTGTGGCCTGAAACAGGGTTCGCAGATTCACCACAGCAGCCTGATAATGCAGGGAAAAGGCCTGTTCCAGTACACTACGTATATGAAAAGTCTGTTCAAATTTTTCTTTCAGTTCCTGCCAGATTTGCGGTGCGGTATTTTTAAAACGGCGCCGGATTTCCAGATTCCAGTAACTGCTGTCCTGAAAATCAATATGTTCAAAAATGCTGTGCAAGAATGTTCCGGCTACGGTGCCTTTAGGAAAATTCAGCCTAATCCAGTCTAGGGGCACAGCTGCTGGCTGTTCTTCCAGACCGGTAAAATGAATTTCATCGGCAGCACTGTCGGGCTGTTCATAAGCCGTGACCAGATCGTCCTGCAAGATATGTCCATGTAGCTGATGCTGTGACAAAGCCGTAAAACTGGTTTTGGTTCGCGGATAAAACTGCCGCTCTGGCAAAGGTTGCGCCCGCATGTCGACCTGATGATGGTTCGACTGCTCGACCAGGCGCGGTGGCTCCTGAGACAGAGGCGGCTCGACCAGACTTAAAGCATGTTGAAACAGTTGATCTCCCTGACCACGCCAGAAGGCCAGCCCCGAATCGGACTGTGCGTTTTGATCCTGCAGCATGGCATATACTCGGTGACTGGCACGGGTCAGCGCCACATACCAGAGCCGGTGGTTTTCGGCAGCATTACGCGCTGCATTTTGCAGAATCGCCTGCTCATGCAAATTCTTGTGATTGACTGCAATCACCCGGGATTGTTCCAGGATGTTGTCCTGTTCAGGCGCAGACAGGGAAAAATTCAGATTGCCTTTATTCACATCAAAAGCAGCACCTGCTCCCAATAAAAACACCACTTTAAATTCCAGCCCTTTGGAGGCATGAATGGTCATCAGCTGCACCCCATGATCCCCAGACAGCTTGCGTTCTTTTTCGCTGTCCTTGCCTGAAGGTGACTGAAGCTGGCGCAAATACCAGTGATAGAGTTTTTGCGCCCCCTGATAATATTCACTCTGCTGGCTCAGCATCTCGGTCAGATGGCGCAGATTGACCACCACCCGCTCATTGTCCAGACTTTGACTGGCCACCAGATTGGTCCAGACCTGAAACAGGTTCAGTGCATAATTCCAGGCGGTCAAAAAGCCTTTCTCAAACCACATTTCCCGAATTATATCCAGATCCGCAATATAGCGACTGAGGCCTTCACTCTGGCTTTGCAAATCAATCAGTTTTTTCAGATTGAAGCCCAGCAGACGGGTTAGTAAAGCCCGCTTGACCTTGGCCTCATTGAAAGGATCCATAATCGCCGTCAATACGGCTGCGACATCCTGAGCGATTGGACTGGCGAACACGCTCTGTTTGGATTCTTTATAGCAGGGAATGCTCATACGCTGCAGGCGTTGCTTCACCTGTTCCAGCGCATAATGTCCAAATCCCAACACCGCAATATCATCTGCACTCAGGCTTTGCTGATGCTCTTGCTGCTGAAAGTACAGTTGTTGATGGGCAGACTGATTCAGCAATGCACGGATTTTCCAAGCCACCTGATCTGCTTCTACATCCGATTCACCCAGCTGAATCCAGCGTAATGGCTGCGGGTTACATCCCCCACTATCGATGAGATCCGGATGCGGACGACTGCCCGCCTGAATCAGGGTATACTGCACCTGTTCGCCAAAATCCATTTGCCGCTGGAACAGCGCATCAACCACTTCTACGAGTGGTTTGACTGAACGATGGTTCTGCATCAGGGTATATTCACGACCCTGCTTGTGACGTACGTCAGCGTGTGCCTTGTTATACGTCAGCATGTCGCCGCCACGGAAACCGTAAATTGCCTGTTTCGGATCACCGACCATAATCATGCAGCCGGACTGCACCCGGTTGGCATCACGCCAGATCTTGGCCAGCAAATCATCCTGATCCTGATTGGTGTCCTGAAATTCATCGACCAGAATCAGCGGATAACGTGCCTGTACAAACTGGGCAAAACGCTGTCCCTGCTGGCCTTGCAATGCTTCCGCCAATGTACGAATTTGCTGGGAAAAAGTGGTTTCACCCTGCTGCTGCAAGGTTTGTGGCAAACGGGTCTGCACACTTTGAATAATATGAAATTCCAGATAGGTCGTAAGCTGTTGCAGCTGCTCATCCAGATACTGTTTGACCTCACACAGCGCATCAATTGCCACGATCAGACTATGTTGCAAAATCAGCTGATGCTCTGCATCCGGACAGCTTTTGTTAAAGACCTGAGTGGTCGGCTGGAAATCGGTTTTCTTGCGGCGCAAATGGCACAGATTCAGTAAAATCGGCTGCAATTCAGCATCAAAGAAACTCATGCCACCCTGATTTTTCAGGGCTGCGCTCCAGGTCATAAAGTTTTCACAAATTTCGGTTAACTTGGTCAAAAAACTCTTGTGAAAATACTTCGGACTTTCCTGACAATAACGCCGCATCACGGCAAGATCATGCTCCTGAATATTTAATAATTGGCTAATACAGGCTTCCAATTTGTTCAGGTCACATTCAGCCGGTTCGATCTTGCGAAAATGCTGCTTACTGAAATTCAGGGCATCACGCACCAGCCCGGTATAATGCTCCACCGGTTTCAGCAGATTCTGGACATACAGATGATTGACCATATATTGCGGCTGTTGCTGAATCCAGTCACGCAGCACATCATGAATCAGCTGCTGGATATACAGATCCTGATCTTCGGTCAGTTCTGCACGTTCAATCTTGCCACTTTCAAATGCAAATTCACGTAACAGTTTCTGGCTAAAGCTGTCCAGGGTGCCAACAAACAGTTCATCCAGCTGGTTCAGCACCAGACGTAAACGGCGACGGGCATAATCCAGCCGTGAACCATAATCTTTCAGTACCTGCTGAAATAAAGGATCGGTTTCATTCTGGATTTTTGCTGTGATTTCAACTGAATTGAGCTGCTGATGACGCTGGATATAAGCCAGCGTTTCCTCGACGCGAAGCCGTACCCGGTTTTTCAGTTCAGCCGTGGCCTTACGGGTAAATGTCGTCGCAATCACCTGATGCGGATAATACTGGTCCAGAAAAATCCGCACCATCAGACTGGATAGCGTATAGGTCTTGCCGGTGCCTGCCGAGGCTTCAATCCAGTGTAGGCCCCGAAACTTCATGTCTTGAATCGGATTGGTGGAAATGGCTTTTTGCATCTGCTGCTTTAAGAAAGTCATACGGCTATTTCACCCACTCCAGATGTTGATGAATCGGCGCATACAGGCCATGAGCAAAATCATGGCAGCAATTTTGC
This sequence comes from Acinetobacter sp. YH01021, assembly GCF_013420255.1. Classification (GTDB taxonomy): domain Bacteria; phylum Pseudomonadota; class Gammaproteobacteria; order Pseudomonadales; family Moraxellaceae; genus Acinetobacter. The sequence continues at coordinate 43,757 of NZ_VOYO01000018.1, read as the reverse complement.
AAGGCCAGATCCGGATCCTGATCTTGCAAAATAAATTGCCAATCCTGATGCAGCAGACTGGATTCATCCGAAGCCAAAGGTTTGGCACTCTCATAGCTGTTGTTCCAGGCCTTTAGCAATTCGGGCATTTCCACAATAGTCATTTTGCCATGTTCATTCTCGGCCCACTGCCATTCTTTTTTCATCAGTAATTCTGCCGGCAAGACCAGCGGCTGCTGTTGACCAATTTTCCATGCCTTTAACCAGAGCTGCAAATACTCATGTGCCTTGCTCGAACTCAAGCCAGAAAACTTCAGGGTTTTATTACTGAAAATGACAATGCGCTCCAGTTCTGGAGAGCGTGCATCATCATTTAAGTAAGCCAGCCACAGCAGATACTCCAGCCAGATCTGGGCACGGCGTTTTTCCGAGGCCGAAGAGGATTGCATACTCAGCCAGTAGCTGCTGTTTGGAACCTGAGGCACGTTAATATGAATGATCAGTTCAGGACTGAACTGCCAGGATTGCTGGGTAACTGGCGTCAGTTCTTTACCCAACTGCAGCAAACGTTCTTGCAATAACTGCTGTTCCTGCTGGCTGCCCAGCCAGGTGGCTTGCTGGGTTTTGCCCACTGGCAAACGGTCTAGCATCAGGTTCGGCTCAATCTCCTGCTCTTGTTGCAACAGGAAATCCCGTACCTGATACTGTTCCAGCTTGTTCAGTAATAGGGGTTCCCGGGAACTCGGCAAATCGGCATAGCGAATCGTGGAAACCCCGACACTTTTCAGGAATAGACGTGCCGGGAAAATCATATCGCGGATCCATTCATCGCCTTTGAGTACCCGGATTTCTTTTTGTTCCAATGCCGGATAATGTGCATTGATCCAGCTGCTGCGCTTGCCTTCGGCACTACGAATATACTCTGCTACCGCAAACCACTGATCCTGATAGCGCGGTGTCTGCATATCTGCGAATCCGGCCGGATCAAAAGGCTGCAAGGGATGCACATGATAAAGCTGCCGAATATGTTGAGCGACTGACAGACCATGAATATCCACCATCGGATCGATTTCGGCATCCGGCTGTTCAGACTGGCAGATCAGCGCGATATGCTGAACCAGTTCCTGCAAGGCAGTGGATGGATCGCGAGCCTCACCATCCTCCAGATCAAAGCCATTATAGAACAGCCATAGATTTTCCTGTGCCAGCAGCAAGGCATCCAGAAAAGCGCCCTGCTCGTCATCCAGACGGGAACGGTCACCGAGTTGCGGCTTCAGGCTGCGCATCAGGTCAAACGGAACCTGTTGATTACGGCTCGGAAATTTACCGCTATCCAGATTCAGCATCACCACCAGTTTATAAGGCAATGGCCGGATCTGGCCAATCTGGCTAAAGGTAATCTGCCCGGTCGGTTCGGCCTGATCCAGCTGCATCTCCAAGGTATTCTGAATTTCTTCCAGCACATAAGGCAGAGGCAAACTCAGTGCCACCAGTTCCTGACTGGCATGTGGATCATCCTGATCATGATAATCGGCCAGGGTCAGCATCCGCATTTGCTTGTCGATAATTTCGGCAACGGTTTTGAGCGATTCTACTCCAGCGTCACGAAATTCATTCAGATCGGAGTGCAGATATTCCAGCCAGGTTTTGACTGGCGTGCGCTGTCCGGTTTCATGCAAAGTCAGCCAGTCACGGCGCTCTACCAGATCCTGATAAATCCGGATCAGGGTGGATATCAAGGGAAAATCACTGGTCAGAACCTTGGCATAACTCAAGGTGTCCTGAAACAGGGTATGTCCAGGAATCGCCAGACCCAACGCCAGACGGTCCAGGGCGAATTTAAAGCTAAACCGGTAATCCTCATCGCCTGCGCTGAGGCTTTGCTGTAAATGCTGCTGGTCCAGTCCACGTTTAAAGCCAGCATCTGTCAGCAACTGCAACATCCGTTCTACCTGACTATAGTCCAGACCATAACGTTGCTGGGTCGCATTCAGGCTAAGCCAGTCGGCAAAGTCCTCAATACTGAAACGGCGCCGTACCCACTGAATCCGGCCCAGTACCGCGCGCCAGGCATTGCTGACATCCAGACGTGATACCCCGGCAATCTGGATCGGTAAATACAGGTTATCTTTCTGCAAGCGTTTGCTACCAGTCTCGCGCTCACGCGGTGGCGGGGCAAAGACACTGCGAATTGCCGGTTCGAGTTCTTTCAGACTTGGCGTCAGCACCAGAATATCACTAGGCTGACGCGGCACGTCATTCGTATCTTGAGCCAGCCAGTGAATCAGCTGTTCTTTAAGGACTTCCAGCTGACGTAATGAAGAATGACAGACATGAATCTGTACCGAATCATCGTCAGGGCTTAAAGCATATTGATGCTGTTCAGGCTCGAGCAAATACAGGATATCTGACTGGATTTTGGCCAGCAGCCTGTCCTGATATTCATCGACAAAGACATCGGCCCAGAGACCCTCTTCCCCCGAAGACAGTTTAGAGAGTAGAGAAAAATGATCCCGTGCCTGCTTGCCGAATCGGGTCAGAAGCGGATGCCGCGATTCCCGGTCTTCGGCATTAAAGTTCAGCTGCTTGATCCTGAAGTCTTTTATTTCCGCATCATTCGGTTTACGTTGACGGGTTTTTTCAAAACGCTGAATAAAGCGCTCTTCCCGCTGCAAATCAAATCTGGCTTTCCAGTCAGGATCGACACTGTCCGCCCAGTATTCCTGCGAAGGGTTGAAGTGAAAAATATAGATATCAATGTATTGCCCCAAACGGCGTAAAAAATCCAGCTGGCTGGGTGGCAGTTCCAGCAGGCTAAATACCACAATATGGGCCGGCAGTCGTTTTAGAGCCTGAGCGCGGGTTTCTGCATTCTCCAGCCGCTCCCAATACAGGCGTTCAATCTCCAGGATTTTGGCATAATCATCCTGAAATACATGCTGCCACAACCAGCGTTGCCAAGCTTCCAGTTCACGCGCCTGAATCTTGACAAAATCCGCCACCTGCATCTCATGACCATTTTCATCTTTGGGGCTATAGATCATTTGCTCGATATCGAGCGCAATATCCTGCCCCCAGGACTCTAACCAGTTACTCGGACAACCACAGTTGTTTGGAGGACAGTTACGCGCGCAATAACCGCGATAATCCATATAATGGCTAAACAAACGCGACACCTGCTCCGCCACCCAGTATAGCATGCTCTGTTTTTTCAGCTGTTTTTCTGTGCCCTGTTCCAGCCGGTCGGCACTGTCATAAATCCGCTTCACAATGGAATACAGTGGATGATCGACATCTAAAGGAATCTGTTCAGGCAGAATGCATTTTCGCAGCGCCTGAAACACGCGCCATTTGATGATAATGCGCGGAATATTGGCTTCACGGACCTGCTCCACTTCTTTAGGCGCATTCAATACCCATTGATAAGAAGTCCATTGAAAGGCGCGAATCCGGTGATGAAACTGGGTATTGGCGCTAATGCCTTTTTTCTCGGCAATTTTCTGGGTCAGCCAAGTTTCTACTGCCGGAGATGGCACAATAAAGTGCCGGGTTTGTAACACCTCAAATGGATTTCGGGCAGTCTGGTTGACAATACGCAGCATACTATCCAAAAGCACATCAATACGTTGACTCTGAATAACATGGATGGCCATTGTTTCCCCTGAACTGCTGAATATGGTTTTTACTACAAAACGATAAAGATTATTTACTATACATCCCGAGCGCTCTATGACACTTTAAAACCACACTTCAGTCGAAAAATTTCTTTGAAAAAAGCATCTTAAAGATGCTTGAATAGAAAAAAACAACATAGAGCTTAGGTAGTGCCCATGAAATTAGATAAAATTCCTGAACGTCTCGATCCGAGCTTAGATTTAGAACAAATCCGCGACGAATGCCTGGAACTCACCAAAAAACGCGCCTACTATTCTGCTGGTGCCGCCGTGATTCCAGTACCTTTTATGGACGTGGTCATTGATGTCGGTATCTTGTCGCAATTGATTCCCGAGATCAATGCCCGCTTCGGCCTGTCCCCTGAGCAGATCAGTGTCTACGATCCGAAAACCCGTCAGATTCACTGGCAAGAGCTGCGTAAACGTGGCGTAGAATTTTCCGGTCTGGTGGTCGCACGTACGGCAGTTAAAAAATCTTTGAACAATGTTGCAGCGAAAGTGATGATAAAGCAAGTCACAAAATTCATTCCGCTGGGTGGTCAGCTGGTGGCCGCAAGTCTGGGTTATTTTGTCATGAAAAAAATTGCCGATGCTCATGTGCAAGACTGCTATCGCACCGCTAAAAGTATTCAGCAAAAACAGGTCGCCCAAGGTTAATCCTGTTTAAGCTAAATATTTTTAAACTGTTTAAAATTCTCTACTTCAGGCAGATTATTCTGCCTGAAGTTGTTTTAAAATAGCCTTTAGTACTTCGACCCGTGCGGTATGTTTATCATCAGACGCGATAATGTGCCAAGGCGCTTCCTCAGTCGAAGTATGTTCAAACATATCGGCTGCCGCTTTCAGATAATCATCCCAGCGTTCCCGGTTACGCCAGTCTTCTTCAGTAATTTTAAAACGCTTATGTGGTGTATCTTCACGCGCCTTGAACCGTGCTGCCTGTTCCTCTTTAGAAATGGCCAGCCAGATTTTCACAATCACCGTTTGATGCTTGACCAGGCTCTGTTCAAAACGGTTAATTTCCGCATAAGCTCGCTGCCATTCTACCGGACTAGAAAACCCTTCTACCCGTTCTACCAATACCCGACCATACCAGGAACGGTCAAAAATGCAGATATCATCATCGGTTTGCAGCTTGGTCCAGAAGCGCCATAAATAAGGACGGCTCAGCTCATATTTTTCTGGTGCGGCAATGGTATGAATTTCATATTCACGTGGATCCAGTTTTTTGACAATCCGCTTGATCGCGCCGCCCTTGCCAGCAGCATCCATGCCCTCAAACAGAATTACCACATTACGCGAATCGGAACGCATGGCTTTGGCGACCTTCGCGGTTAATTTTTTTAGTTCCGGTTTGTAATCTTCTGGCTGGGCTTGAGTCTTGGAAGGATGTTTTAACTGCTCGGGAATCTTGGCCTGTTTCCATCTTCCCTTGGCTCTGGCGGGATGATCCGGACAATGTTTCAAGGCACTCAGGATATACTGGGCAAATTGCTGGTCGCGCTGCTGCTCATCTTCGCCATCAATAATGAACCAGTCCTCGGTAAAGCGCTGACGCAGGCGCTGCAAGGTGTCATATTCTTTGCGATTGCGCCAGTCCAGACCATGCAGTTGATGCCAGTGAGTTTCACTCGGATCCATGGCATCCAGACGTTTTTGCAAGACTTTCCAGGACAGGTCAAACCAGACCTTGATCACATCGACATGGTTATTTTTCAGGTCCTGTTCAAAGGCCTGCATCTCTTGCAGATATTCATCAAACTGTGCATCACTCAGCGGGCTTTCAGCTTGCATGGCACTGCCGAGCAGATCGCTATACCAGTTACCAAACAGCACCATGATCTGGCCTTCGGCAGGAATAAAACGTGCATAAGGTTGCCACAAGGTCTGCTTCGGGCCGGCTAGCTGAGGCTTATCGGCTTTCACACGCAAATAGCGCGGATCGACCCATTCACGTAACTGTTTAACCGCTTCACCCTTGCCGGCCAGTTCAATGCCATTCACCAGAATCATCAGACTTTTGGCATTTTTCTGGCCCCGGGTCTTTTTTAAATTATATTGGGCATCAATCAGCTCGACAGACAGCTGATCTTCATCCATTAACTGAAATTGTGGTTGTTCCATACGCATCTTCAACCCTGATCTTTTATTCTGTTTGCAGTATAGCGAGGAGTTTCAACGCAAAAATAGCTCTGGCAACGTTTTTCACACGATTAAATTGGCTATTTAAACAACAGATTGACATACAAATGCCCGATCTCTGTTCAATTTGTCATAGCAGGATTGTCCGGCAGCCTCTAAGATTCTTGCATCCTCCAATGATAATTGAAGCCTCATGTCCAAACTTGCCGTACTCGATGATCTGTTAGCGCATTATTATCAATTGGCTTATCACACCCGGCCTGACATTTTAAGCCGTTTACAGGATGTGCAGGCCTGGCAGAAAGTCCGCATGCAGCGCACTCATCGCGCCCATTTTGCTGAAAAACAAAACCTGTTGATGTCCGAATATTTCCTGAACCGTCTCTACGGCGGTGCTGAATTTGATGCGCTGGCAGAACAGATTGCCCGGCTGATGAAATATGCGCATAAAGCAGAAAAAGTTATTCCGGAAAATGCCATTAAAACCGGCACCTCAGGGGTAGAGCTGGCTATTCTGGCGGTACAACTGGATGAACAGGTCGCGATTCAGTTATTACAGGATTATCATCCACATGAACCGCTGACTGACGAGATGATGCGCCTGACCTATTTGAAGCTGGATCAGGGTGAAGCACGCTTGAAACAGCTGGCTCTACTGGATCAGCTCGGCATGAGTCTGGATAAATACATGCGTTCATTTGTGGTCTATACCGCCTTTAAAATGTGTAAGGGCGCGGCGAATAAGTATAACTTTCAGGTGATGTATGAATTTATGCAGGATGGTTTTCTAGCGATGAAGCCACTTAAATCGGCAGAAAAATTTGTACGCACGTTCACGGCAACCGAACGCCAGATTATCGAGAAAGTACATTCTGGCGATCCGTTGCCATTTCAGTAAATACCCGATGAGTATTTCTGCCAAGCGTGAATTTTTCTGTATATTATTCATAACAATTGCATCATGATTGCTGAATAAGCCTTTAGAATCTGTCATGATGCAGACAATGCAAGATTAACCCGATTGATATGTTAGGAGTGACTCCAATGTCGAATGAAAATACAACGCCTACCCCTACCCCCGAGTCGGCACAACAGACAGACAAAGTGAGCCCATTCTTAACTGAACCCCTTCCACAAGGCACCCCGCAAGGTCAGCAACAATCCTTAGAACAACGTCTGACTGATACGCCTGTGACAGGTACTGTGCCTAAATATAATCTGCCGCGTGGTGCCAATACCGGTAACGTCGGCTCAACCACACACTTCGGCTATCAAACTGTCAACAGCGAAGAAAAAGCCCAGAAAGTCGCAGAAGTGTTTCACTCGGTGGCGAGCAAATACGACATCATGAATGACCTGATGTCTTTTGGTATTCATCGCCTGTGGAAACGTTTTGCGATCAATATGTCAGGTGTACGCCGTGGCCAGCATGTGCTGGATATCGCGGGCGGTACTGGCGACTTGGCGAAGGTCTTTAGCCGCGAAGTGGGCCCGACGGGTCATGTGGTACTGTCCGATATTAACGAATCCATGCTGAATGTCGGTCGTGACCGTCTGATCGATGCGGGCTGTACCAATGTCGATTTCGTTCTGGCCAATGCCGAAACCTTAGAACCATTTGCAGACAACAGCTTTGATCTTTTGACCATTTCTTTTGGCCTGCGTAACGTGACCGATAAAGATGCGGCACTTGCTGCGATGTACCGCGTCCTTAAGCCAGGTGGCCGTTTACTGGTTCTAGAATTTTCTAAACCAGTGTTTGAGCCATTCTCTAAGCTGTATGACCTGTATTCGTTCACGGCATTGCCAATCATGGGTAAAATCATTGCCAATGATGCAGAAAGCTATAAATACCTAGCTGAATCGATCCGTATGCATCCAGATCAGCGCACCCTGAAAGGCATGATGGAAAATGCCGGCTTCCAGAATTGTGACTATCACAACCTGACTGGCGGGATTGTTGCGGTTCACCGCGGTTTCAAACTTTAAGGTTCCTTGCCTATGTGGTCAATTTTGGCACTCGGTGCTGTTGAACGCGTGATTCATCATGTGATTGATCTGGATGCCATTACCCGCATCCAGCTGAATGCCCTGTCCGGCAAAATGCTGCGGGTGGTGATCGCCTCGCCGCAGCTTTCGGTTGATGTGTTTTTTGATGAAGGCAAAGTTCGTCTGGAACCAACGGCAACCGGTCATACCGAAACACCTTCGGTCTTTGAACAACGTCCATTTGACGCAAGTTCCGCGACAATCACCGAAGCGACAGCAACCTTGCAGGTCAGCAATGTGGTGGAATTACTCAAGCTGCTGCTTTCCGATGAAGTCGGTAATATTCCCCTACAAGGCGACTACAAGTTATTGCAGGAAATCCAGCGCATCATGCAACAGGCGGAACTGGATCTGGCGGCGCATTTAAGTCCTTGGATTGGCCCGACACTGGCGCATGAAATTGGTAAATTGCAACTGCTACCCAAGCAGCTAAAACGCACCCTGCAAAGTCAATTATTCTTTGCCGAAGATGCCTTAAAAGAAGACAGCGGTCTGTTTGCCCCTCGCTGGCAAATGGATGACCTGAATCAGGACACCCGTATCCTGAATCAAAATTTAGATCGGGTTGAAGCAAAAATCCAGCAACTTCAGGCTCAAATCGATGCCTCAAACAATTCTACTCAAGACTAGGTACACAGCTTTATGATTCCGCATGTTTCACGTTTACTCGAACTTTGGCGCATCGCCGCGCACTATCGACTCGACACGTTGTTTCCTGCGGAAGAATTACCAGAAAAATCCCGGCATGTACTGTCCCTCATCCGGATGCATCCGGCTGCCTGGTCCAGTCGTGAACGTAAAAATCCGCTCAAGCTGAAACTGGCTTTAGAAGAAATGGGGCCGTTGGCGATCAAGCTCGGTCAACTGCTCTCGACCCGCCGTGACCTGATTCCACCTGAAGTTTTACAGCAACTGGTGTTACTGCAAGACCGGGTCAAGCCATTTGATAATGATGTGGCCAAGATGCGCATTCAGGAATCCCTGAAAGCTGATGTAAATACCCTATTCGCGCGTTTCGATACCCAGCCACTGGCTGCAGCTTCGATTGCTCAGGTGCATACGGCTGCCCTGCATGATGGCCGTGAAGTGGTGGTTAAAGTCACCCGCCCGAATATTCGCCAGCAGATTTTGCAGGATTTTGAAATTCTGGAATGGCTCGGTCAATTTCTGGAAAAACGTCTGGAAGCTGCCCGCGCATTGCACCTGTCGGAAATCATTCAGGATTATCGACAGATCATTCTGAATGAACTAGACCTGACGCTGGAAGCAGACAATACCCGCCGCATGCGCCATCATTTTACCGGCTCGAGCATGATGTATGTGCCGGAAATTTACATGGACAGCAAAGATGTTCTGGTGGCCGAGCGTATTACCGGGGTACCAATTTCAGATATCGCGACCTTTGACCGGTTGGGCATGGATCGTGCCGATCTGGCGCGTAAAGGCCTGACCATCTTCTTTACTCAAGTGTTCCGCGATAATTTTTTCCATGCCGATATGCATCCGGGCAACGTCTTTGTAGAAACCATCAATCCGGCCAATCCGCGTTTTATTGCGCTGGACTGCGCGATTATGGGCGAACTGTCCAAACACGACCAGATGACCGTAGCACGCATGCTACTGGCGGTCATGAACAGCGACTTTATGCAGCTGATTCAGGTGGTGCATCAGGCCGGCTGGATTCCACCGGGAACTGATCAGGATGCGTTGGCTCGTGAAATGCGCCGTAGTGTGGGGCCAATGGTCTCAAAACCGATGCATGAACTGGACTTTGCCGGCATTCTGATTGAAGTCATGGATATCGCGCGTCGTTTCCATCTGGAAATTCCACCTCAATTGATGCTACTGCTAAAAACTTTGGTGCATGTCGAAGGTTTGGGAACCGACCTGTATCCTGAACTGGATATCTGGAGTCTGGCCAAACCGATCCTAACGGACTGGATCAAGGCCCAGATGAATCCGCAAAAGAACCTGAAAGAACTGGGACAGAAAATTCCGGATCTGCTTTTAGGGGCACAGGATTTACCGACCCTGATGATCGACAGCTTAAACGGTTTAAAAAATCAGTCGGCCTGGCATGCCAAACAGCTCAATGAATTACAAAGCATGCGCCTGCAAATGGAACATCAACAGAAGCGTAGCTGGATGTTCGGCAGTGTCATGGCCATTCTGTTGGCAATTGCGATTATTTCACCATGGTTTGTGTCGGTGATTCTGATTGTACTGGCGAGTGTGCTCGCCGTCTGGCGAATTGCTAAATAAATCTCCGTGATTTTAGAACATGATAAAAAAAGCCTGAAATGATGCAGGCTTTTTTTATGTCTTAAAGATGAGGATGACTCCAAAGTCACCTTAGGACATATCTTGCCATTGGGTCTTCAGACCTATCGCTTAAAATAAGCACACATTTGGCTAGTATAGGTTCAACCATGGTACAGATTTTACAAAAACGTGCGCCTGCGCTGACGATTCGTGCTGGCCATCTGGCACGTGAGCTGATTCTGCAACAAGGTTTGCAACCCGAACAAGTCGATATTGTACCTGGTGCTGCAGGTGGCCCCAAAGGCATCGGGATCCAGGGACTGGATCAGGCGATTTTTGGTGAGTTTTTTCCACGTGCACCTCAGCGTAGAACTCTGGTGGGTTCTTCGATTGGTAGTTGGCGCTTTGCCAGTATGGCTGCACATGGTGCTCAACAGGGAACCGAACGCTTAGCTGAGCTGTATACCAACCTCTATTTTCATAAAAAAATGACCCGTCAGGATGTCAGCGACATCTGCCGTGGCATGCTGCTGGATCTGGTACAAGGCAAAGAAAACGATCTGGTCAATCATCCAGATTATCATCTCGCAGTCATTTCAATTAAAGCCCAACACATTTTCCAGAGTGACAAGGCATTGCCGTTGTTGGCTTCTGTGGCTGGAATTCTTGGAACGACCGCAGTCGCGCGCCGGCACAGCCGTTATTTCATGCAACGTGTGATCAGCCAGCCCAATATCGGTGAACAGTTTAAAATCGCTGAAGATGGATTTACCACGCATTATCATGCACTGACCGAACAGAGTGTGTTGTCTTGGCTGATGGCTTCAGCCTCTATTCCCGGGGTAATGGCAGCGGTGAACAATATTCCGGATGCACCGCAGGGGTATTATCGCGATGGTGGCCTGATTGATTATCACATTGACCTGCCCTTTCAGAGCAAAGGCATTGTGCTGTATCCACATTTTACCGATAGCATTACCCCCGGCTGGTTCGACAAGTTATTTAAACGTACCTCAAATCCAGAAAATCAGGCACGAACTTTGCTGCTTTCTCCATCGCAGCAATATCTGCAAAGTTTGCCTTTGGGTCGTTTGCCTGATCGTAAAGACTTTAACTTAAAAGGTTTGGATCAAACCCAACGGATTCAGCTGTGGAAGCAATGTATTGCGGAAAGTCAGCGTCTGGGCGATGAATTTCTGGAACTGGTTGAGAAGCAGAATTTTGCTGAGGTGATGCAAGCCTTGTAATTGGCAGCAGCTGCCCGATTATTTGTATAATTGCTTTAATTTTGTGAACTGTTGAGATTTATGCAGAAGTTTTTAGTTGTCCTGCAATACCTGTGTCTGGCCTTTGCCATTTATCTGATTTATAGCGTCAGCATGTCGCTGTATCGCCAGGATTTTGTCCTGATGGAACTGGTCGCTGATATCGGTACGATTCTGATCTGTATCGACCTGGCGGTGTTTTTATTTACCAGTAAAGGCAAGCCCGGCATTAGCATGGAAGAATATGCAAAAAGACTGGAACAGCCACCATCTAAACTGGTCTATGTGACACGAAAATTGGGGCATCTCGGTATTTTGCTGATTATCACCAGCTGGATTGTGCCGATGATTAACTCATAATGATCCAATAAAAAACCTCCCAATTGGGAGGTTTTTTTAAATTAAAGATATCTGAAAATTATTTAGAACCTTTAATCCCTGCTTGCAATAGCAATGCACCCAAACCACCAATTTTTTGCTCTTGTGGTTTAGCCGCTTGAGGTTTCTTACCCTGAGGGCGATCACCTTGCGGACGTCCTTGCTGTGGACGTTTACCCTGAGGCTTACGTTCACCACGTGGCTCATTGTTCTCGCGACGTGGCTGACGTGGTGCTTTCGCCGGCGCTTCAGAACCTTCAGGACGCATCGACAGATTCACGCGGTTACGTTCAGCATCCACATTCAAAACACGGACTTGTACGATTTGACCCGGTTTCACCACTTTATGCGGATCAGCGACGAATTCATTGGCAAGTTCAGAAATATGTACCAAACCATCTTGATGCACGCCCACATCGACAAATGCACCGAAGTTAGTCACGTTAGTGACTACACCTTCCAGTTGCATGCCTTCAGACAATTGCGCAACTTCAGTAATGTCATCACGGAATTTAGCAGTGCGGAATTCTGGACGCGGGTCACGGCCCGGTTTTTCCAGTTCAGCCAATACGTCTTGAATCGTCGGCAGACCAAATTTCTCGTCTGCAAATTCTTCTGCATTCACTTGGCGAATGATTTCAGTATTGCCAATGATGTCTTTTACAGTCGTTGCTTTTGCTTCAACAATTTTGCTCACCAAAGCATATGACTCAGGGTGAACTGCAGACGCATCCAGTGGTTCTGTACCATCTTGAATACGCAAGAAGCCCGCAGCCTGCTCAAAAGTACGCTCGCCTAAACGTGGTACTTTTTTCAAAGACTGACGATTGTCAAAACGACCATTTTCCTTACGGAATTCCACAATTTGCTGTGCAATTGATTTATTTAGACCCGCGATATAACCCAAAATCGCTGCTGATGCAGTATTTACATCCACACCCACTGAGTTCACACAGTCTTCAACGACCGCTTCAAGGGTTTTCGCCAGACCGGTCTGGTTCACGTCATGTTGATACTGACCCACACCAATCGATTTCGGATCGATTTTCACCAGTTCCGCCAATGGATCCTGCAAACGGCGTGCAATCGATACTGCACCACGGATCGACACGTCCAGCTCTGGAAGTTCCTGTGAAGCCAGTTCAGATGCTGAATATACAGATGCACCTGCTTCAGACACAGACACACGTGTCATTTTCAGATCACTGTTCGCAGCCATCATTTCAGCAACTAAAGCTTCAGTTTCACGGCTTGCAGTACCATTACCAATCGCGATCAGGTCAACATTGAACTCGTGGCATAAACGTGCAAGTTCAGTTAATGAACCATCTTTATCATCTTTTGGCGCAAATGGATAAATCGTACTATGTGCCAGTACATCACCAGACTCGTTCACCACCGCCAGTTTCACACCAGTACGGATACCTGGGTCCACGCCCAAAGTGGTACGTGCGCCTGCAGGTGCAGACAGCAGTAAATGACGCAGGTTTTCAGCAAAGACGTTCATCGCTTCTGTTTCAGCAGCCAGACGTTTTTCAGTCAGCAATGAATGTTCAATCGTTGGACGAACTTTACCGAGCCAGAACAATTTTGCAGTTTGCTTCAAGAAATCCTGACGAGCTTGTGGCTGAACAGTTTCAAGATTGTATTCAGTTTCAATACGCGCCAATGGAGCATCATCTTCGCCATCAACTTTCAGGCCTAAAACGTTTTCCTGACGGCCACGCAGCATCGCCAATAAACGATGTGAAGGCACTTTGTTCAAGTTTTCAGAGAAATCGAAATAATCACGGAATTTTTTACCGACTTCTTTTTTCTCATCACTTGCAACTAAACTTTTCAGCACGGCAGTTTTTGCAAATGTCGCTTTAAGTTCAGTGGTCAGTGCGATATTTTGTGCCCAGTCATCAATCAGGATGTGCTGGATCGCATCAAGCTGGCTTTCAGTATCTGGATAATCTTCATGGCTAAAGCCCGCCAAAGCTTCAGCCGGATCAACGGCTTCATTAAAGATTTTTTCGGCAATCGGGCCTAAACCGGCTTCTTTGGCCTTGAATGATTTACTGGTACGTTTTGGGCGGTACGGCGCGTAAATTTCTTCTAATGCATTTTTGGTTTCGGCCGCATTCACACGCACCAATAAATCATCAGATAATTTATCTTGTTCTTTGAGTGATTCAATCACCTTTTCACGGCGCTCATACAAATCACGCAAGTATGATAAACGCGTATCGAGTTGACGTAGTTGCGTATCGTCTAAGCCTTGCGTTACTTCTTTACGGTAACGTGCAATAAAAGGAACACTGGCACCTTCATCAATAAGCTTGATGGCAGCCTCAACTTGATTTGGACGTACGGCAAGTTCTTTTGCCAACTGCTGAACTAAGTCAGTCATCGTGTTTGATCCCACAAGGATAAGTACTAAATGGCATGATTATAAAGACCGGGTCTATAAAATCCACCATTGTTTTTATTAATTTATCTTATCTTTGTATTATGAAGTGCCATAGTTTTCTGCTTTTCCCGATAAAGTTTGTATGAACTTTGCTTTTTATCCAGCGTAAAATCGTATTTTTTACTCATTTAGATGTATATATTTGGTATCTATGTCTTGATTTTAACTGCAATATTTGGTGCTTTAGAGCATAGTCAATTAATATTAATGAATTGTATACTCAAAGCCTATTTGATTTTTGTTTATGACGACAATAAAGAATAAAGGAGCATCTCATGAGTTTAGTTGTACCTGCTGAAAAAGCCGATGCCGTACATACCGAAACGGACCGGGTCGAACGGATCCTGGTGGTTGATGATGATGTTCGTCTGCGTACCTTATTACAGCGTTTTCTCGAAGATAAAGGCTTTGTGGTTAAAACTGCACATGATGCCACGCAGATGGATCGACTTTTACAGCGGGAACTGTTTTCTCTGATCGTGCTCGACTTTATGCTTCCGGTCGAAGATGGCTTGAGTATCTGTCGTCGTTTACGCCAATCCAATATCGATACGCCTATCATTATGCTCACCGCTCGTGGTAGCGACTCGGATCGTATTGCCGGTTTAGAAGCAGGTGCCGATGATTACTTGCCTAAACCGTTTAACCCGAATGAGCTGCTGGCACGTATTCGTGCGGTATTGCGCCGTCAGGTACGTGAAGTGCCGGGTGCACCAAGCCAGCAGATGGAAGTAGTTTCTTTTGGTCCTTGGTCACTGGATTTGTCTACCCGCACCCTGACCCGTGAAGGCCAAGTGGTAACACTCACTACCGGTGAGTTTGCGGTACTGAAAGCACTGGTGCAGCATCCACGCGAACCATTAACCCGCGACAAGCTGATGAATCTGGCGCGTGGCCGTGAATGGGGTGCCATGGAACGTTCAATTGATGTTCAGGTGTCACGCTTACGCCGTTTAGTGGAAGAAAACCCAGCGCGTGCACGTTATATCCAGACCGTATGGGGTGTGGGTTATGTCTTTGTTCCAGATGGTGCTGAATAAAGGAAAACTTATAGGATAAAGATTGCCCCAATTTATTGTCCCTAAAAGCCATTCGCTGCTGTTTGAGCCTCCCCTTCTTTAAAGGCTCGTATACAAATGCGCGAGTTCAGCGAATGGCAAAGTTTTTACTTGCGTAACAGTGTTACTCATTTTTTCAAAAAAAGTAACACAACAAGCTCCTTCCATCGAAGGTTCAAGCAGTAAGATTCTATTACAAATATTATTACTGCTCAATTTGAAAAATGCCTACAGGGAGCTGGTGTGAAACTCGACCCCATCGATCCACAAAAATTTACCGATTTTGTCAGCTACTCGGAAAAAAAGCGTACCCGCGGGGAACGCTTTCTCGACAAGATCAAGCCGCGTTCTGCTGCCATGCGTACCACGGTACTGGTGGTTTTTGTGGTCTGTTTCAGCCTGTTTATGTCCTTATGGTTCTTCTGGCGCACCCTGTTTTTACCTGAAATTCAGCAACATGCGCGTTATCTGGCCATGGAACTGGAAATTCTCAACAATCCCGATCTGCGCCTGTATCACAAACAGCAAGAAGTGGATATCGATGACTGGCTGAAAAACCGGGTCGGCATTGAATACGTGACCAATCCAGCAGAATATCCCACGGTTCGGGAAAAGCTGATTGCCGAATTTTTTACCCGGCAGATCGAAACCAAACTGGCCAAAGAGTTACGTATCGAACAAGCCACGGTGTATTTCCAGTTTAAGCCAAGTCCTCGTATCTGGATCCAGACCCCTGAAATGAATGGTCACTGGGTACAGGAACCTTTAAAGACCTATGCCAATTATAGTAATGAACTGATTTTAGGCTGGTTGCTTGGCACGCCGATTATTGTCGGCATCATTATTTTGACCTTGGTGCGTCAGCTCAACCGTCCTTTACGCCGTTTGCAGAATGCCGCCAACAGTTATAGCCGAATCGGTTCAGCACCCTATCTGGATACCAATCATGGTCCACTGGAAATCCGTCAGGTCAATCATGCCTTTAACCAGATGATTTATACGCTGGATCAGACCGAGCGGGAACGCCGCATCATGCTGGCCGGCATTTCACATGACTTGCGCACGCCCTTAACCCGGATCCGCCTCAGTGCCGAAATGATGCCAGATGAAGACTTTCTCAAAGAAGGCCTGATTTATGATGTCGAAGATATGGACGCGATTCTGGATCAGTTCATCTCCTATATGCGTGATGGTTCTGATGAAGAGCCGCAGGATACCAATGTCAATGTGCTGCTCCAAGAACTGGTCAAGCAGTTTAAACCGCTGGATATCCGCTTTACGCCACAAGACATCCCAACCATTCAGGCGCGCAGCATGTCGCTAAAAAGGCTGATTGGTAATCTGATCAATAATTCGAAACGTTATGGTTCAGAACCAATTGAGCTTTCTGCGCATGTTGAAGAAGATCAACTGTTGATTTGTGTCGCAGACCATGGCGAAGGCATCCCGGAAGATCAGATTGAAGCCTTGATGCAGCCTTTTGTTCGGGGTAATTCGGCACGAACTGTACAAGGCAGTGGCTTGGGGTTGGCCATTGTGAAACGGATTGTCGATATTCACCATGGCCAATTGCGTATTCATAATCGTCCTGAAGGTGGGCTGGAAGCTATCATTTCACTACCCGTAAATCAGGTGAACCCTGAGACACTCCCCCCAGCCACCACACTCGATAAAATTCGCCAAACTTTGACTGATCACTTTTAATAAGTGATCATTAATTCAACAAATGACTTTTTAGTTTTTCTATACAATTCATTTTATAGTTCACGAATTCAATCATTTAAAAATCATCATTTTTTATTATACCTACATTTAGCTAAAAAATTAGACCTTAGCCTAACACCTATGCACAATACATTTTTTGAGCGGTACAATCCGTCTCATAGTTTAAGAATTAATGAGAGTTAAAATGTCTTTAGATCGTATCCGTTTAGCCTCCCTACACAACAAAGTCATCAGCCCAGAACAAGCGGCTGAATTCATCAAAGATGGCATGACTGTGGGCATGAGTGGCTTTACTCGCGCTGGTGAAGCGAAGGCGGTTCCTTTAGCTTTGGTTCAGCAGGCAAAAGTAAATCCATTAAAGATCACGTTAATTACTGGTGCATCACTAGGGAACGATCTAGACAAACAACTGACTGAAGCTGGCGTATTGGCACGCCGTTTACCGTTCCAGGTCGACAACACTTTACGTAAAGCGATCAATAACGGCGAAGTGATGTTCATTGACCAGCACTTGTCTGAAACTGTTGAGCAAATGCGTAACCTGCAGTTGAAAAAACCAGACGTTGCGATCATTGAAGCTGTAGCGATTACTGAAGATGGTGGCATCATTCCAACAACATCTGTTGGTAACTCTGCAAGCTTTGCGATTTTTGCTGAAAAAGTGATTGTAGAAATCAATACCAACTTAAGCCCGGCATTTGAAGGCTTGCACGATATCTACATCCCGACCTATCGTCCAACGCGTCAACCGATTCCATTGACTCAAGTTGATGAGCGTATCGGCACGCATGCGATCAATATCGATCCATCTAAAATTGTTGGCATTGTATTTAACAGCGAATTGCACGACTCTCCATCTACTGTAACCGCACCAGATGATGAGACTCAAAGCATTGCCAACCATTTGATCGCTTTCTTTGAAAAAGAAGTGGCTGAAGACCGTCTACCGAAAAACCTCGGACCTCTTCAAGCAGGGATCGGTTCAATTGCAAATGCGGTATTGACGGGTTTGAAAGATTCAAACTTCGAAGACTTGATCATGTACTCAGAAGTTCTGCAAGACTGTACGTTTGAATTGATCGATGCCGGTAAAATGAAGTTTGCTTCAGGTTCTTCAATTACCCTTTCTGCTAAGTACGGCGAGAAAGTATTTAACAACCTTGAGCAATACAAAGACAAACTGGTATTACGTCCACAGGAAATTTCAAACCATCCTGAACTGGTACGCCGTTTAGGTATTATCGGCATCAACACTGCACTTGAGTTTGATATTTACGGTAACGTGAACTCAACTCATGTATGTGGTACCAAAATGATGAACGGTATTGGTGGTTCAGGTGACTTCGCACGTAATGCCCACTTAGCGATCTTCGTAACCAAATCAATCGCGAAAGGTGGCGACATCTCTTCTGTAGTGCCGTTTGCTTCACATATCGACCATGCAGAACATGATGTTGATATCCTGGTAACTGAACAAGGTCTTGCGGATCTTCGTGGTTTGGCACCGCGTGAGCGTGCACGTGCAGTGATTGATAACTGTGCGCACCCAATGTACCGCGATGCGTTGAATGATTACTTTGACCGTGCATGTGCAAAAGGCGGCCATACGCCTCATCTTCTTCGTGAGGCGCTTTCTTGGCACTCAAACTTCGAAGAAAATGGTCACATGCTTGCTGTTGAAGCTGCAGTAAAAACTGCATAATCGACTGCATTCAAAAAACGCCCTACGGGGCGTTTTTTTATGGCATTTTTATATTTTTTTTGAATAGTCAGAACCTGATTATATTAAGAAAGCCACCTGGCTATCGCCTGCTCTTTCTTCTTTTATTTATCCTGCCGATCTGCTGTAGAAATACACTTCTGATGCTCAGG
Organism: Acinetobacter sp. YH01021; assembly: GCF_013420255.1. Lineage (GTDB taxonomy): Bacteria > Pseudomonadota > Gammaproteobacteria > Pseudomonadales > Moraxellaceae > Acinetobacter. Next base: position 24,898 of record NZ_VOYO01000018.1, on the reverse strand, counting down.
GGCTTTAAATTCTGATTCTTCACCCTCATACTTGAACACAAGAGCAAAATTAGAGACATGACATGCGCGTAGATATCTGGTCAGATGTGGTTTGCCCCTTCTGCTATATTGGTAAAAAACGTTTAGAAGCTGCGGCAGAAGAAGCAGGTATTGAGCTTGAAGTGCATTGGCACAGTTTCCAGCTCGATCCTGAAGCACCGGTACGTCAGGAAATTTCTAACTCTGAGCGTCTGGCGCAAAAATATGGCCGTACTGTGGCTGAAGTCGAAGAAATGCAGCGCAATATTGCTGAAATGGCCAAAGCCGAAGGTATCGAATTTAACTGGGAAGGTGCCAATTCAGGCAATACCTTTAATGCGCATCGCCTGATTCACCTGGCGCAAAGCAAGGGTCTGGGCAATGAAGCACAGGAAGCATTCTTCTATAGTTATATGACCCAAGGTCTGGCGATTGGAGAACGTGAAACGCTGGAAGATGTCGCAGCGCGTATCGGCCTCAATCCGGTCGAAGTCGATGATCTGTTGGATTCGGAGGAATATGCTGATTTCGTCAAATTCGATCAGGAAGTGGCACATGAACAACTCAAAGTGACTGGTGTGCCTTTCTTTGTTTTTGATCAACGTGTGGCATTGGCAGGCGCGCAGCCTAAAGAAGTTTTCCTGCAAGTATTTGAAAAAGCGCTCGATACATCAACCAACAGTCAGGCAGCACAGTGCTCAACAGAAACGTGTGACACGCCAGACCAAGCTAAATAAAACAACGTTCAATAAAAAAAACCCCATTTTAAATGGGGTTTTTTATTTGTTATTGAATGGTATTCGCTTAATCAACCAGAAAACTAATTTTTAAATTGACACGATATTCCGTGATTTTATTTTCTTTAATGACAACCTTCTGTTCATTGATCCAAGCACCTTGTACATTTTTGACCGTTTCTGTGACTTTTTGAATGCCCGTTTGAATCGCATCTTCAAAGCTTTTATTGCTGCTTGAATTGACTTCTACCACTTTTGCAATTGCCATAATAAAACTCTCAGCATGAAAATGAATGGAATTCCATCTTAGTCCATTCTCAGAAGATTGCAGCAGCCCGTAAACAAGCGATAGCAAAAACTTACATGGATTGAACAAAGCTCGAAATTCAATCTTAAATTGGCAGATCGAAAACATATGACCTTTTATTTTGACACTCAATTAAGTCCAGATTTTCATCGCTAAAATAAAGTATAAAGCCCTGTAAAACCACACAAATCAAACTAGAGTAAATATACTAATTTATTGTTTTATAGAGTAATTTATCTAAAATTTACTGCCTGAATTTGCCGAATCTATCATTTTATATTAAGTCTTATTTGCTATTATTTCACCCGAATTAAGTTTAAATATTCTCCTCTGTTCAAGTCATTGAACACTCTGATATTAAAGGTCATCCTATGAATGCTCTTAAATTTGCTTTCGCTGCAACCGTTATGGCTTTTTCTGTTCAAGCGTCTGCACAAATGGCGCAAGTGGTTCATCTGCCAGACTTTCCAGCGACTAAAGCACCTGCTGAAACAGTAAATACAGATGCTGCGACTGTAGCAACTGAAAAAACGGCTTAATGCAAAACTGTTTTGCATTAAAACAGGCTGATTGATTCAGCCTGTTCTTTTTGATCATATTGAACACATTCTGTGTAAAAGATGCACAACTCTCAAAAATATCGACTATTTCCTACTCTCATTTTTTCTATTGATTTTTATCACTTTTAATTAAAAAATTTGTTTATAAAACACTCAAAATAGATCACTATTTTATGTGATCTCTGCTTATAATTGCAGCAATATAAATAGATTAATGATAAGAAAATTTTTTATGCATGAACTTCAGGCATTGGTACAGGGCAAAATTCCGCCTCAGTCAGTTTCTATTGATTATTTAATTGAAATGGCAGAAAGCTATACAGACTCGAATTCTGCTGAATACAGACTGGTCGAGCTGGCGGTTAACATTGTACTGGCACAAACCCTGGATAAAGCACTGAAACATCTCTAGAGATCAAAAAATGAATGCTTTAGAAAAAGCACACTTAATTAAAGAACTACATGGACTGGCGCAGCAACTGGAGCATAAAGTCCTGCCTTTCTATGAAATTGCCCGTTCTAAAAAAAGGATACGCGATATTTTTAATCTGTGTGATGAGCCTATTTTCAAGACCCAGATTTCAGCATTTAAGGCCCGCACTCAACCTGAACTTGTTGCTTACCAATTTTCTGCTAATACGTCTTATCATCTAAGCTTTCGTGGCTATTTCACCGAAATCTTAGCACTGGAACAAGCACTGTCTGCCCATCCGGATTCAGGCTGGGCAGTTTTACATCATCCTGAACGTGGCTGGCAAATTTGGCTGATTCCGGCTCCCCAATCTCCTGCCCTGCACAGCCAATGGGCTGAATTGCAACACTGCTATATCTGGCTGTTGCAACAACAGCAACGATTTTCTTGCCTGAAACAGGATCCACCCTTGATCGTTCCAGCCTTATCCTTACACGAAGCTGAAACCAGCTGCAATTCTATGGAAACAACCAAATATCATCGGGGACGGCCGCGCGTAAGAATTCATGCACTAGAATTAAATCGCTCAGATGAGTCAACCAATCAGATACAAATTGAACGCGAGGCGTTAAATCCTCAGTTAAAAACTGAAACGACCATTCCGCAAGAACAGATCACAGCCTCCGAATTGATTCAATTCCCTGCACAGATTCAACTAGGCGAACTAAACGCCCATGTACACCCTTTAGGCTTAGAAGAAACCAATATCCAGCGGCTCTGTGCTTTAGAAATGACTGAGAAGATCGAGCATCCTGCCTATTTGGATATCGCACTGTATTATGCAGCAGAAGATAATTGGCAGGCACGTCAGGTTTATTTGGTTGAACAACTGAATCTGCAAGGCCAGTTTGTTAAATATCTGATGCTCTTAGGGGTACCGAGTCAGTTGCAGGCTCACTATTGTATTCAACATTGGCTTACCCACCATCAACGCCAGGCTGCTGCGATTAAATCACTGGCCTGGTCTGTTATAAGCATCAGGTTCATGCAACTCGAGCTTTTTTCAACGGCTTACTTGCAGCAGGCTGAAACAGTCTGGACAAAGCCAGATTACCATCCTTTTATACCCGCCCAGTTTATTCAGAAGCAAAAATTTATCTCGTTTCAAGAAGCTGCTGCGAATTTTTCTACTCCTGTACTCTTACTGCAGGAACATCAAAAAATCCGAGTGATTCATGGTGAAAAACGCATGTCTATGGCAGAGAAGGAGCTGGCCTATCCACACATCTTGCTGCAACGCGACAAACAGCTAAATTGGCAGAATATTCACAATATTATTTTAACAATGCCGCAACCGATTCATGTGCTGGAACTTTATCGGGAAATTCAGGCTCAAAAGATTGAATAATTGCTGTTATTTTGTAGCTTTAACTTGCTTTTTAAGGCGATTTTTTAGAAAACTACAGCTAAATATAAGCATACAAGAGCAACAAATATCTCATGCAAATAAACAGGATTACTCAAACTTTACTGCTCTCTCTGGGCCTAGGAATGAGCGGTAGCATGTCCTGGGCAAATTCAGTCACAGCTGCTCCTGCCAGTCCAACAAATACAGAGCCAAGCCGATCAGGCTTACTGGATCAGATTCCACGTTTGATCGATGCAACACCAACGGTTCTGCCAGAGCAATCAAGTGTCGCCATCGTTCCATCCACGCTAGAGACAGAAAATTATTCATGGGCGGATCAAAAACAGAAAGGCATCCGCGAATGGGCTGATCGTACTGCACATAAAATTGATAACTGGTTTGGTGAAACCGATCCGGATCAGCCAGCTGCAGCCACATTACGGATCATTCTAGATAATCGCTGGGATGAATATGAAGGCTATGAGATTAAGCCCCGAATCCGCGGCAAGATCAAGCTTCCGACCTTGGAACAAAAGCTGAGTGTGGTTTTTGGTGATGACAGTCTGGACAATGAATTAGACAGTAATGTCGCGATTACCAATGAAAATCCTACCACTTCCGGAGATAAACGTCTGGATACTAAACGTGCACGTGAAGATAACAGCTCTTTTGCCTTACGTTGGTCTGAATGGTCAGATCGCATTCCTTTCGAAACCGATCTGGATCTGGGCTTGCGTTCTGGAGATGATATTTACCTGCGTGTCAAAGCCAGTAAAGATTGGACGCTGGAAAATGACTACTCTTTTCATGCCGAACAGATTTATCGCTACGGCATTCAAAGCGAAAACTATTTACGGACCAATCTGGAGCTAATCCATGCCCGTCCCAATCAGGCCTTTTTCTCCAATCAGCTTAGTCTGACTTATGCAGATGATCAAGACGATGATCTGACCTGGGACAACTACACCTTCAGGCAACATCAGTTTTTTCAGGACAACCGTTTCAGTTACGGCATTTATACCGGTGGTTATCTAAATGACAAGGATCTGCGTCTCAACCGCTGGGGCCCCTATGTGTCGTGGAGACAACCTTTTTTACGTGAATGGTTTTTTGTCCAGACCGACCTGAACTATTTGAATGATCATCGCGAAGATCGTGATCACTATGTCGGAGCTTTGGTGCGTTTAGAAGCGTTATTTTAAACTGACTGATACGAGAAAATAATAAAAGCCCATCATTCATGGGCTTTTTTCAATATTACTGAGGCAATCAGCGTGGCAAGTATTAGCTGATTTTATTCAAGATAATACGATCACTGCGTAGCACACGTTTTTGCTGCAATGAGGGTTGTTCCATCACCGGCATAGTGAAGCGAATATGATCGCTACGTTGTACACGTTTCGGTTTTGTTACGTTTACTTTTGCTGTTTTATAAAAGCTAATGCGATCTGTGCGTACCACTTTTTCTGCAGCAGGTGCCGCTAGACTAAACTGGCTCATCGACATCAGGATTACAGCGCCCATACTGATCATCAGCTTAGATTTCATAACATTCTCTCTCTTTGCTTAATGATCGCAATTATAAATTAAAAATTAATTAATAATCTAAAATATAGATTTATGATTCGAAGGTATTTTTTTATTCTCTCTATCGTTTTTCCAGATCATTTCTAGAAATGAAAAATGAAGCAGGCATAAAAAATCCCTCCGAAGAGGGATTTTCTCATTCAATATATCAGCACTTAAGCAAGCAGCAAACTATTAATCCGCTTGACATATTCAGCAGGATTTTCTGGTAATCCACCTTCTGCAATCACCGCTTGGTCGAAGATCACATTGGCCAGATCATCAAACTGCGCTGAGCCATCCAGTTTTTTCACCAACGGATGTCCCGGGTTAATTTCCAGAATCGGCTTGATATCCGGCACAGGTTGACCCGCATCTTTCAGCATACGAATCAGCTGTGGAGACAATTCACCTTCGCCAGTCACCAGACAAGCCGGAGAATCGACCAGACGCGTCGTCACCCGCACTTCTTTGGTCTTGTCTTTTAATGAATCCGTCAACTTATCCACCACCGGTTTAAACTGGGCTGCGGCTTCTTCAAGGGCTTTCTTCTCTTCCGCATCCTGAAGGTCACCTAAGTCAACCGCACCCTTAGATACGTTTTGCAATGGTGTACCATCGAACTCATTCACGAAGTTCATCGCCCATTCATCCACGCGTTCAGTCATCAACAGAACTTCAATGCCTTTTTTCTTGAACAGTTCCAGTTGTGGTGAATTTTTCGCAGCATTCAGACTATCTGCAGTCACATAATAAATGGCTTTCTGCCCATCTTTCATACGTGCTTTATAGTCTGCCAATGATGTGCTGACTTCATCATTGGTCGACGTCGCATAACGCAGCAGTTTTAAGATACGTTCACGGTTACTGAAATCTTCGCCCAGACCTTCTTTCAATACTGAAGCAAATTCCTGATAGAAGGTCTTGAAGTTTGCCTGATCTTTTTCATCTTCAGATTTAGCCAGATTATCCAAAATGGTCAGGATACGGCGGGTATTACCTTCACGGATGGTTTTTACATCACGGCTTTCTTGCAGCAATTCACGGCTGACGTTCAATGGCAGATCGGCACTGTCCACCACACCTTGCACAAAGCGCAGATAGTTTGGAATCAGATTATCCGCATCATCCATAATGAACACACGTTTCACATACAGTTTGATGCCAGCTTTGGATTCACGGGTGAAAATGTCATGTGGCGCTTTGCTTGGAATATATAACAACTGGGTATATTCAGTACTGCCTTCAACCCGGTTATGCGCCCAAGCCAATGGCGCTGCGAAATCATGGCTCAAGTTCTTGTAGAACTCGACATACTGCTCTTCAGTGATTTCAGACTTGTTACGAGTCCATAATGCGCTGGCCGAGTTAATGGCTTCCCACTCATCAGTTTTGACATACTGGCCGCCTTTAGACGTTTCACCTTCAGCCGCTTCTTCTTCCTGCCAGACTTCTTTTTGCATCTGGATTGGCAGGCTGATGTGGTCTGAATATTTATTGATAATCTGCTTCACTTTATAGCTTTGCAGATAATCCAGCGCATCGTCACGCAAGTGCAGAATAATATCTGTACCACGGCCTTGCTTAGTGATCTGTTCAACTTCGAACTCACCAGTACCACCACTGATCCAGCGTACGCCTTCAGAGGCCTCTGCACCGGCACGACGGGATTCTACCGTGATCTTGTCAGCGACAATAAAACCGGAATAGAAACCGACACCAAACTGGCCAATCAACTGAGCATCGGCTTTTTGATCGCCGTTCAGTTTGGACATAAAATCTTTGGTGCCTGATTTGGCAATAGTCCCTAAATTGTCAATAGCTTCCTGTTCGCTTAAGCCGATCCCGTTGTCTGAAATGGTAATGGTTTTATTGTCTGCATCCAGACTGACACGAACGCGCAGATCAGGATCATTTTCATAAAATTCGGGATGGTTAATCCCTTCAAAACGTAATTTGTCACATGCATCTGAGGCATTCGAGATCAATTCGCGTAGGAAAATTTCAGGGTTTGAATAAAGCGAATGGGTCACGAGATGTAGTAACTGAGCCACTTCAGCCTGGAAACTATGTTTTTGTGCGCTAGACTCGCTCATTAATCACTCCTTTTATTTTAAATACAGGTCAATACTGTTGCCTATATGAATGGAGTGAGTTACTAAATTTTCAATAGCCAGTTGTATATTTTTTCTCAAGATATTTTATAAAGAATCGCTTGATCTGATCTGGCTTGGATTTTTAAAGACTTAGGTTTAAGTCCTAATAAGGCCCAAGCTTATAAATACGTTGAAATTGCAGGTCTATTTGCTGTTGGCGCATATTATAAACCTGACTCAAACAAGACACAGATTCCTGACAGCGGTCACGAAACTGTAGCCATTTCACCTGATCGCGCTGGATCACCGAGCGGGTTCCCATAGGCACCATACGACGTAAAATATGATAGCTGGTACTCATCTTGACATCGGCATCATTGAGCAGACGATGTTCACAAATCGCTTTCTCTGTCACGGTTTCAGCTTTCTGACAATCAAAACTTGCCGCATAGGCAGACCCTGCCAGCAGGCTGAAGAAGATCACAATACCTTGGCTTAAAAACTTCATGCTGATCTTCCTTATTATTCAATTATTAAGTCGTATTCAATTAATATTTACTTTATTCGTTTTAATATAGTTGAACATTGCCGATCTGCTCAATTTCAATAAGTTATAAATCGTTGTTATTTTGAAAAAAAAGCCTCATTCAAGATGAGGCTTTTTTGTTGAGTAAGACTAGAATTTAAAACTTATAGCTATAACCGATCGTATAAACCCAAGGATCAATATTCAAGTCGAATTTAGTATTATCAGCATCATCTAAAGTCACTTCAGGACTCAAATCTGCATAGCGCACGTCAGCAAATACTCCCCAGTTTTTGGCATCGGCTGGCTGATAATTAAAGCCGACTTGACCTGCCAAACCAAACTCTTCTTTCACGTCTTTAGCCAGACCTTCTTCATCCCAAGCAATAAAAGCTGTGCCACCTACGCCAATATATGGTGTAAAGCGTGTTGCATTTTTAAAGTTATATTTAGCGGTAATTGTGGGTGGCAGATGTTTGATCTTAGCCACCTTACCTACACCTTGAAGAGAAATGTCATGGTTAAACGGGGTAGCCAATAATAATTCTGCCGAGATATTGTCATTAAAGAAGTATTCAACCGATGGCGTAAAACCATATTCCTGATCGGCTTCTACGACTAAACCTGGTGCAATTTCAGTGTCACTTGATGGTGCTAAAGAACTGGCACCGACTTTCACCTGCCATTGACCTGCCATCGCAGATGCAGAAAGACCCATTAATGCAATTATAGCAGCTTGCTTTAACATTTTAAAATACCCCACAGGAAGAATAATTATTAAGAAAATAAATCTTAATTAATAATAAACACGAGGGAAAATAATATGCAATAAGTATTATAAAACTAATTTTTAATTATTATTTAAGCTACTGATTTAAAAAGTTATTTATTTTAAATTGACTGAATTAGTTGGTTTTAAATACCAAGTATATTAATCAGATAAATATGAATTTATTCAGACTAAAATAATCAGGTTTATATTAATTTTTATTTAAAAATATATTTTAAATACATCTTATCATTTATTTTAAATCTAGATAAATCTGCTCCAATAGATATCAGAGCAGATTGAAATTGACTTACAGAACCATGGCTGCAATCCAGCCAAAAATCATCAACGGAATATTAAAGTGAATGAAGGTTGGAACCACACTGTCCTTCATATGATCATGCTGACCATCCATATTCAGACCAGAAGTTGGGCCTAAAGTTGAATCCGAAGCAGGAGAACCGGCATCGCCCAAAGCCGCCGCAGTCCCGATAATCGCAATGGTCGCAGCCGGGCTGAAACCAAACTGGATACACAGCGGTACATAAATAATCGCCAGAATTGGAATGGTCGAAAACGATGAACCAATGCCCAATGTGATCAGCAAACCAATCAACAGCATCAGAAATGCGGCCAATGCCTGGCTATCACCAATCCAGTTCACTGATGCTTCAACCAAGGTTGGTACCTGATTAGTCGCTTCAATCACCGCGGCAAAGCCTTGTGCCGCAATCATGATAAAGCCAACCAGCGCCATCATGCGCATACCGGTAATGATCACATCATCCGCTTCTTTCCATTTAAAGATCCCGGCACAACTCAGGATTGCGACACCGACCAGACCGGCCAGAATCATCGAGTCTGAATAAAGCTGTACCGCCAATGTGGCAATAACTGCAAGGCCGGCCATCCAGATGGTAAATTTGGCAATCTGCGGTTTAACCTGCTCAGCCACACCTAATTCAGCGGAAATACTTTGCTGTTCCTGGACATGAATATCTTGATATTGACGTGGTTTGCGATAGCTAATAAAAATCGCCACCAATAAGCCCACAAACATACCGAATACTGGAATTGCCATCGCAGATGGAATCTGGTCATAGCTAATTTCAAATCCGTATGGCTTACCAAAAGTATTGATGTTATGACCCAGAATGTCATTCAGGAAGATGGCACCAAAACCGACCGGAATCAGCATATAGGTTCCCACCAGACCAAAGGTCAGCAAACAGGCAATCAAACGACGGTCGAGCTTTAAGTGGTTAAATACAGCCAATAGTGGCGGAATCAGTACCGGAATAAAGGCAATATGCACGGGAATGACGTTCTGCGAGAACACGGCTGCAATAGCAACCGTGAAGAAGATCAGATATTTCACCCGGTTTTGCGCTTTAAAATCGGCCTCACCTTTTAAGGTGCTGATCATTTTATAAGCCAGTAAATCCGGTAAACCTGAACGTGCCAGAGCCAAAGCAAATGCACCTAAAATACCATAAGCTAAGGCAATTTTGGCACCCCCACCCAAGCCATTGTTAAACGCGTCCAAGGTTCCCTGCAGGCCCAGACCTGCCAACAAACCACCTGTAACAGCACCAATGACCAGGGCAAAAACCACAGGTACACGTGCCAACGAGAGTCCGAACATGACTCCAATAGCAGCAAGAATTGCGAACATAATGAATCGGAATAGAGAGAAAGCGGCTATTTTATCAGAAAATGCGGATAAAAATTCCGCCACTTTTTTCTGGTCGGGTCATGTTTCGCGAAGTGGCTTATCAATGAGTGGTCGCAGATTTCTCCTGAATAAAATGACCAATTAATTGAGCAACTTGTTTTGGCTGACTCAGGATCGCCCAGTGATTGGCAGCCAGTTCTATTTTTGAAAAATCATCCACCCATTTTGACATCTCATCAACCAGATCAGGCCCGACAAACTGGTCATATTTCAGCACAATCGCCTGTACCGGACAGATGGCAAAGCGCTGCCGTGGTTGAGTCAAACGTGGCAAAAAATTGGCCCGGTACAGGTTCACACCATATTTTCCATCTTTGACAATATGCGGGTTGAGTGGCAGATTATCCCGTCTTTCCAGTTGCTGCACGATCTTGGCCCAACGCTGCGGATTGAAAAAATTCCAGGCCAATGGTGCTACCAATGGCAACTGAAACATCGCGATATACCAGGACTTGCTCATTTGCTTTAAAAATTTTGCCTTGTTTTGCTGGAACTGTTCACGCATCCAGAAAGCGGCATGATCAAGACATGGCCCAGACAAGGTGCTATAAGACAGAATTCGTCCTTTAAAGCGTGGATCGGTGACAGATTCCCAGGACTGAATTGAGCCCCAGTCATGCGCAGCCAGATGAAAAGCTCGATTCGGCAATACCTTATTCACCACCTCTTCCAGATCCTGACTTAAACGGGCCAAGCGGTAATCGGAGATTTTTTTGGGAATACTGGACTCCCCTGCGCCACGGACATCATAAGTCACCACAAAATAATCCTGACTCAAATGAGCAATGACTGGCTCCCAAACTGCTTGATGATCAGGATAGCCATGAACCAGTACCAAGGCTGTTTGTTCGGGTTGTCCATAAGTTTTGACACAGAGACGCTGCTGATCCGTGGTATCGACCCATTGCATGTGCATTTCCATCTTTTGATCCTGTTTTTATTATTGACCACTTAGTTTATAAATCGGCATGATTGATCAATGCCAGCGCATTTTTGTTGCTCTAGTATGCATAATCACAGCCGCAAAAAGAATGTCAGTATGAGCCTATTCCAGAAAATTCAAAAACTGCCTCTGGTTTCAAAATTTATTCTGAACCGCTATGCCCCTTATCGTGGTGCAGGCATCGAAATTGATAAGATTGATTTTAATAATTATCACGTTCGGGTCAAAATGCCGCTAACCCGTAAGAACCAGAATATTGTCGGTGTGCATTTTGGTGGCAGCCTGTATTCGATGGTCGATCCCTTTTATATGTTATTGCTGATGCATCATTTGGGACCGAAATACCTGGTCTGGGATAAAGGCGCCAGTATTCAGTTTTTGGCACCGGGTCGCGGAACAGTGGTAGCGGATATTCGGATTTCTGCTGGAGAAATTGCCACGATTATCAATCTGGCGGCCGACAATGCGCCAGTGTATCGGCATTATCAGCTGAATATTTATGATGAAGCCGGGGTCAGAATTGCCGAAGTAGAAAAAACGGTGTATATCCGGCGTAAACAGAGTAAAGGGAAAATTAACGCTCCTAAATAAGATAAAAGCGCCACATTGGCGCTTTTAAATCTAGATGAATCAGAAGTGACTTTCGACTTAACGACGACGGTTATCCTGTTCAATCGCAGCACCGGCACCACCACCTATTGCACCACCAATTGCAGCACCCGCATTACCACCGAAGATGCTTTTACCAACTGCTGAACCAACAGCACCACCTACACCACTATAGGTCGCATTGCGGTTTGAACCGCCTTGGGATTTACTACCCACTGCTGCACCGGCACCACCACCAACAGCTGCACCAACGCCACCGCCGACTTTATTACCGACACCACCACCGACTGCACCACCAAGGGCTGCAGCACCGATCCGTTGCTCATTGGCAGACATACTTTCACAACCCGCCAACATAAAGGTTGAAAGAGTGGCAACTGCCATAACACCCATTAATTTTTTCATGACCTTGGCCTTCCTGTCTTGCTTTAATTAAGCTTATCTTCATTTTATGAAACTAAAATCTGTAGCGTGTTACTTCTCTCGGTATTCCTGCTGAGTTTTGTAAATATCAATGGATTATTCTTCTGTTCAAGATGTCCTATTTATAAATTTCAGACAAAAAAAAGACGCCCGAAGGCGTCTCTTTTCTCAACTTTAACTCGAATTAGAATTCTTCGTTAAATGCTTGGCTTAGAGCTTGGTCTACATCAGAGAAGTCATTGTGCAGTTCAAATTCTGCAGCTTCTGCTTCTTGACGACGACGCTCCAGGTGGTAAGCCAAACCTGTACCCGCTGGGATCAGACGACCTACAACCACATTCTCTTTCAAACCGCGTAAATCATCTTCTTTACCTGTTACAGCCGCTTCAGTTAACACACGCGTGGTTTCCTGGAACGATGCAGCAGAGATGAACGAGTCAGTAGAAAGCGATGCTTTGGTAATACCCATCAATTGACGTTCAAACTTCGCAGGGAACTTGTTTTGTGCAAGAACTGCTTGGTTTTCTTGAACAACACGGATGTAATCCACTTGTTCGCCTTTGATGAAGCTGGTATCGCCACCGTCAGTGATATCAACTTTACGCAGCATTTGACGTACGATCACTTCAATATGCTTATCGTTGATTTTTACACCTTGCAGACGGTATACGTCCTGAACTTCGTTCACGATGTAGTTTGTCAGCGCAACTTCGCCTTTCAAACGCAAGATATCGTGCGGGTTCTGTGGACCATCAGAAATAGTTTCACCACGGTTCACATGTTCGCCTTCGAACACGTTAATCGTACGCCATTTCGGAATCAGCTCTTCATAAATCTCAGAGCCATCATCCGGCGTAATCACCAGACGGTTCTTACCTTTGGTCTCTTTACCAAAGCTTACAACACCCGACACTTCTGCAAGGATTGCATGCTCTTTTGGCTTACGTGCTTCGAACAAATCAGCTACACGCGGCAGACCACCGGTAATATCACGGGTACGTGAAGTTTCTTGTGGTACACGACCGATGACATCACCGACACCAATCGTTTCGCCATCACGAACAGAAAGAATCGTGTTCTGTGGCAGGAAGTAGAACTGTTCGCCACCATCAACGGTATCTAACACAACAGCAGGACGCAAATCTTTACCTGACGCAGGACGTGAAGTCACTGGCAAGATTTCGATAGTTGACATACCTGTTGCATCATCAGTTTTAGAAGTAACCGTCACGCCATCAGCAATCTGGCTGAAACGTACTTTACCAGCAACTTCTGTTACCAATGGATGTGTATGCGGATCCCAAGTCGCCACAATACCGCCTGCTTCTACAGCTTCGCCATCTTTCAGCAAGATAGACGCACCGTAAGGCAGTTTATAGCGCTCGCGCTCACGACCTAAATCATCTGCAATACCGATTTCACCTGAACGTGAAGTCGATACCAAGTGACCTTTGGCATGTTGTACTGTTTTCACATTGTGGAAACGTACTGTACCTTGGTTACGAACTTGTACGCTGTTTGCAGCAGAAGTTCGGCTCGCAGCACCACCGACGTGGAAGGTACGCATCGTTAACTGTGTACCTGGCTCACCAATCGATTGAGCTGCCATTACACCAACAGACTCACCCGGGTTCACCTGATGACCACGTGCTAGGTCACGACCGTAACATTTCGCACATACACCGAAGGTAGATGCACAGTTCACGACTGAACGTACTTTAATTTCGTCGACACCTTGGCTTTCGATAAACGTCGCCAATTTCTCGTCAATTAAAGTATTACGTGGAAGCAGAACTTCATCTGTACCTACACGTTTCACATCTTCAGCAACCACACGACCCAATACTCGTGCACCCAGGTTCTCGATGACATCGCCACCTTGAATGAACGGAGTCATTACCAGACCGTCATACGTACCACAATCCGGCTCAGTAATGACCAAGTCCTGCGCAACGTCTACTAGACGACGAGTCAAATAACCAGAGTTCGCAGTTTTCAGTGCTGTATCGGCCAAACCTTTACGCGCACCGTGTGTCGAGATGAAGTACTGAAGTACGGTCAAACCTTCACGGAAGTTCGCTTTAATCGGCGTTTCAATGATCGAGCCATCCGGCTTCGCCATCAAACCACGCATACCCGCCAACTGACGAATCTGAGCTGCCGAACCACGGGCACCCGAGTCAGACATCATATAGATCGAGTTGAATGATTTTTGCTTCTCGTCTTCACCCTGTTTGTTCTTCACAGTGGTAAAAGACAAGTTGTCCATCATCGCTTTAGCAACCTGGTCATTGGTACGCGCCCAAATATCGACCACTTTGTTATAACGTTCGCCGGCAGTTACGAAACCTTGTTCGAACTGTTGTTCGATTTCACGAACTTCAGCTTCCGCTTTACCAATAATTGCTTGTTTTTGCGGTGGAATAACCATGTCTTCCATACCGACAGAAACACCTGAACGCGTCGCTTGACGGAAGCCCAAGTACATCAACTGGTCAGCGAAGATAACAGTATCTTTCAGACCCAATTTACGGTAGCAAGAGTTAATTAACTTAGAGATGTTTTTCTTAGTCATCTCAACGTTAATTTGCTGGAAATCCATACCTTCAGGCACAACTTCCCAAAGTAGGCAGCGACCAGGCGTCGTATCTACAATAATGGTTTGCTGTTCACGGTTACCATCTTCGTCGATCACAGTCTGGTGTACACGTGCTTTAACGCGAGCGTGTAGATCAACCTGACCTGTTGCCAGTGCACGGTTTACTTCGTGAGTATCCGCGAACACCATGCCTTCACCTTTGGCATTGATTGCATCACGCGTGATGTAATACAAGCCCAAGACAACGTCCTGAGACGGTACGATGATTGGCTCACCGTTCGCTGGAGACAAGATGTTGTTCGTTGACATCATTAACGCACGAGCTTCAAGCTGAGCTTCAAGCGTTAATGGTACGTGTACCGCCATTTGGTCACCATCGAAGTCGGCGTTAAACGCAGCACATACGAGTGGGTGTAGACGGATCGCTTTACCTTCGATCAGGATCGGTTCAAATGCTTGAAGACCCAAACGGTGAAGAGTTGGCGCACGGTTCAACATCACTGGATGTTGACGAATCACGTGAGCAAGAACGTCCCAAACTTCTGGAGTCTCGCGCTCAACCATTTTCTTCGCAGCTTTAATGGTGGTTGCTTGACCAGAAGCTTGTAGTTTCGCAAAGATGAATGGCTTGAACAGTTCAAGGGCCATTTTCTTAGGAAGACCACATTGGTGCAAACGCAGGTTTGGACCAACAGTAATGACCGAACGACCAGAGTAGTCAACACGCTTACCAAGTAAGTTTTGACGGAAACGACCTTGCTTACCTTTGATCATGTCTGCCAAAGATTTAAGCGGACGCTTGTTCGAACCGGTAATTGCACGACCACGACGACCGTTATCCAGCAATGCATCTACAGACTCTTGCAACATACGTTTTTCGTTACGTACGATGATGTCTGGCGCTGCAAGGTCAAGAAGACGCTTCAAACGGTTGTTACGGTTGATCACACGACGATAAAGATCGTTCAGGTCAGAAGTCGCGAAACGACCACCTTCAAGTGGGACAAGCGGACGAAGGTCTGGTGGAAGAACTGGAAGTACAGTTAACACCATCCATTCTGGCTTGTTGTTCGAATCGTTGAATGCTTCCATCAACTTCAAACGCTTAGACGCTTTTTTCAGCTTGGTTTCTGAAGTTGTAACAGGAATTTCTTCACGAAGACGCGCAATTTCAGCTTCAAGATCGATGTCTTTCAACAAGTCTTGAACCGCTTCAGCACCCATTTTCGCTGTGAATTCATCACCGTGTTCTTCTAATGCATTGAAGTATTCTTCATCGTTTAGAAGTTGGTATTTCTCAAATGGAGTCATACCCGGATCGGTCACTACATAAGATTCGAAATACAATACACGTTCGATATCACGTAGCGTCATGTCTAATAATAGACCGATACGGCTAGGCAATGATTTCAAGAACCAGATGTGTGCAACTGGAGATGCCAGCTCGATGTGACCCATACGTTCACGACGAACTTTCGCAGTTGTTACTTCAACGCCACATTTTTCACAAATGACGCCTTTGTATTTCATACGCTTGTATTTACCACACAAGCATTCGTAATCTTTCACTGGACCAAAGATTTTGGCACAGAACAAACCATCACGTTCAGGCTTGAACGTACGATAGTTAATGGTTTCTGGCTTTTTAACTTCACCGTGAGACCATGACTTAATCATTTCTGGTGACGCAAGACCAATACGGATGCGGTCAAACTCTACTGGAGCATGACCGTCTGAATCCGTCTTTTTGCGCATGATATCGAGCAAGTCTTTCAATTTTTTTCTCCGTGTGTTGTGGAGATTTTCACTCAACAACTGGGTCACAAATATTGTTTTTTAACTGAATTTTAATCCCCCTCAATCCCCCTTTGTTAAGGGGGAAGCCCTCTTTATCAAAGAGGGGTTTGGGGAGATTAAATGGAACTAATTAGTCACCATTTTTCAGTTCAATGTTGATACCTAAAGAACGGATCTCTTTGGTCAATACGTTGAACGATTCAGGCATGCCCGGGTCCATATAATGGTTGCCATCTACAATGTTCTTGTAGATACGGGTACGGCCTTCAACGTCATCCGATTTCACAGTCAGCATTTCTTGTAGCGTATATGCTGCACCGTAAGCTTCTAGTGCCCAGACTTCCATCTCACCGAAACGCTGACCACCGAATTGTGCTTTACCACCAAGCGGCTGTTGCGTTACTAGAGAGTAAGAACCAGTTGAACGCGCATGCATCTTGTCATCAACCAAGTGGTTCAGTTTCAGCATGTACATGTAACCAACAGTTACCGGACGATCGAAACGCTCACCAGTACGACCATCATATAATACGGTCTGACCAGTACTAGATAGGCCTGCAAGTTGTAACAACTCTTTGATCTGACCTTCTTCAGCACCATCGAATACAGGAGTAGCCAAAGGCACACCAGCACGCAAGTTGCCAGAAAGTTTCAAGATTTCCTCATCAGTCAAGCTATCAAGATCTTCTTGCTCGCCACCAACTTTGTTGTAAATCTTGTCTAGGAAATCACGAAGCTCAAGTACAGTACGTTGCTCTTTCATCATCTTGTCGATTTGATCGCCAAGACCTTTCGCCGCCATACCCAAGTGAGTTTCAAGAATCTGACCCACGTTCATACGCGATGGTACGCCAAGCGGGTTCAATACGATATCAACAGGTACACCGTTGGCATCATGTGGCATGTCTTCTACCGGCAAGATGTTCGATACAACACCTTTGTTACCGTGACGACCCGCCATCTTATCACCCGGTTGGATGCGACGTTTTACAGCAAGATAAACCTTAACAACTTTTAGAACGCCAGTGGTCAGTTCATCGCCTGTAGAAAGTTTGCGTTTTTTCTCAGCAAATTTCTCGTCAATTTCGAAGCTCTTCTCTTTCAAGAACACTTGAATTTGAGTTAAACGTTCAGCAATTGCTTCATCAACTGGTTGAATTTCAAGAAGATCAACAAGCTCTAAACCAGACAACACATCTTCAGACAGTTTGTCGCCACGTTTAGTTGTACCACCACCATTCGACTCTTGGCCATTCAGTAGACGGATTACACGTTCACGTGCAGCTTCTTCGAAGATTTTAAATTCTTCTTTCAAGTCTTTACGGTATGCGTCCAATTGTGCTTTTTCAATTGCTTGAGCACGTTCGTCTTTTTCAAGACCGTCACGTGTAAACACTTGAACGTCAATCACAGTACCTTTTGTACCTGATGGAACGCGTAAAGATGAGTCTTTTACGTCAGCCGCTTTTTCACCGAAGATTGCACGTAGCAATTTTTCTTCTGGAGTAAGCTGTGTTTCACCTTTAGGGGTTACTTTACCTACAAGGATGTCCCCAGCAGTTACTTCAGCACCGATGTAAACAATACCTGACTCGTCCAGTTTAGACAGAGCAGCTTCACCTACGTTCGGAATATCAGCAGTGATTTCTTCCGCACCCAGTTTGGTATCACGTGCAACACATGACAATTCCTGGATATGAATAGACGTTAAACGGTCTTCCTGAAGTACACGCTCAGATAACAAGATCGAGTCTTCGTAGTTGTAACCATTCCAGGTCATAAACGCAACGCGCATGTTTTGACCCAATGCCAGCTCACCGCCATCTGTTGATGGACCATCAGCCAGTACATCACCACGACCTACTTTATCACCTAGGTTCACAAGAACTTTCTGGTTGATACAAGTGTTCTGGTTCGAACGGGTGTACTTGATCAGGTTGTAGATATCTACACCTGCTTCACCTGCGATCATTTCGTCTTCATTCACACGAATAACCACACGAGACGCATCAACAAACTCGATACGACCACCACGCTGAGCGATCACACATACACCTGAGTCATGTGCTACGTTCGCTTCCATACCGGTACCAACAAGCGGCTTGTCAGCGATCAACGTCGGAACTGCCTGACGTTGCATGTTCGAACCCATTAATGCACGGTTGGCATCATCGTGTTCTAGGAATGGAATCAGTGACGCTGCTACAGATACAACCTGCTGAGCAGATACATCCATATGCGTTACTTTTTCAGGAGGAATACGTACGAAGTCACCCTGATGACGAACAGATACAAACTCTTCTGTTAAATTACCATCTTTATCCATTGCAGAATCGGCCTGTGCAATGACAGTGCCTACTTCTTCAATCGCAGAAAGGTATTCAACTTCATCTGTTACACGACCATCAACAACTTTACGGTATGGGGTTTCCAGGAAACCAAAGTTGTTACATTTCGCATAAACAGAAAGCGAGTTGATCAAACCAATGTTTGGACCTTCCGGTGTTTCAATTGGACATACACGACCGTAGTGAGTTTGATGTACGTCACGTACTTCAAAGCCTGCACGTTCACGCGTCAAACCGCCGGGACCAAGCGCAGAAACACGACGTTTGTGCGTAATCTCAGATAACGGGTTGTTTTGGTCCATGAACTGAGACAACTGGCTTGAACCAAAGAATTCCTTGATTGCAGCAGCTACTGGCTTCGCATTGATCAGATCTTGCGGAGACAGGTTGTCAGTTTCAGCTTGAGATAAGCGCTCTTTAACAGCACGTTCTACACGAACCAGACCTACACGGAATTGGTTTTCTGTCATTTCACCAACAGAACGAACACGACGGTTACCCAAGTGATCGATATCGTCGACTTCACCTTTACCGTTACGGATTTCAACTAATGTTTTTAATACATCAGTGATATCTTCGTTCGAGAGAATGCCTTCAACTTCACGTGACTTCTGGTCTGTGCCCACTTCGTAAGGACGACCCAAACGACGGTTGAACTTCATACGACCGACTGGAGACAAGTCATAACGTTCAGAAGAGAAGAACAAGTTGTTGAATAAGTTTTCAGCAGCTTCTTTTGTTGGTGGTTCGCCCGGACGCATCACTTTGTAGATTTCTACCAATGCTTCTTCACGATTGCTCGTTGTATCTGCACGTAGAGAATCTGCAACGAATGAACCACGGTCGATATCATTGGTAAACAGAATATTGAACTGCTTCACGCCGCCTTCTGCAATTTTCACCATGATTTCATGGCTTAATACAGTATTGGCTGCAATCACATCACCATCTTTTAATGGAATGTCTTCAGCAGTGATACGCTCATACAGGTACTCATCTGGCACTGCAAGTTTTTCAAGACCTGAAGCTTCCATTTGACGTACATGACGCGCATTGATACGTTTACCTTGCTCAACAATTGCCTTGCCATCTTTGTCCAAGATGTCAAATTGTGCCATTTCGCCACGCAGACGTTCAGGCACCAGGTCAATCTGGTAGCTACCCATGTCAAGGTACACAGGTACTTTCTCGTAGAACATGTCGAGAATGTTTTCGTTGCTATAACCCAAGGCACGGAGTACCACAGTCGCAAGCAATTTACGACGACGGTCAATACGTACATAGACGAGGTCTTTGGCATCGAATTCAAAGTCTAACCATGAACCACGGTAAGGAATGATACGTGCTGAATAAAGGACTTTACCACTTGAGTGAGTCTTGCCTTTATCGTGGTCAAAGAATACGCCTGGTGAACGGTGTAATTGTGACACGATCACACGCTCGGTACCGTTAATTACAAAGGTACCGTTATCCGTCATCAATGGCATTTCGCCCATATAGACTTCTTGTTCACGTACGTCTTTAATTGACTTCGTTTCACGATCTTTCAGGATCAAACGAATTTTTACACGCATTGGTGCTGCATAAGTTGAGCCACGAAGGATACATTCGCGTACATCAAACTCAGGCTTACCAAGACTATACTCAACAAATTCTAAAGCAGCATTGCCAGAATAACTTTCAATAGGAAAAACTGAACGAAATGCGGCTTGGAGACCGATATCTTCGCGGTTTTTTGGTGATTTGCCATCTTGTAAGAATGTTCTGTACGAGTCGACTTGAATCGCGAGCAAGTACGGAGCATCCATGACGCTAGGCAATTTACCAAAATTCTTACGGATCCGTTTCTTTTCGGTATATGAGTATGCCATCTGGAGTCCTCGGAAAGTGTAAACCAAGCCCGCCTGCAGAACGGGCTCAGAAGGAATTACGCTGGCCGATATGGCCACCACTCTTTACAAATGCTGCAATTTTTAGTGGTATTAAAACGCTTATCAATATTTTTTAATGAAAAATATTGGTAAACGTTTGTTCATTATGTTTATTTTCAATTTGTATGATTTTTATATCATGCAAACAAAAATCGAGCCGATTATTGTAACGCAAAAAGGCTGATGACCCAAGAGCCATCAGCCAATTTTTGGAGCCGATTATAAAAAACCGGCTCCCTTAAGAAATTACTTAAGAGTAACTGTAGCACCAGCTTCTTCAAGTTTCTTCTTAAGCTCTTCGCCTTCTTCTTTCGAAACGCCTTCTTTAAGAACTGCAGGAGCGCCTTCAACCATGTCTTTAGCTTCTTTCAAGCCAAGGCCAGTCGCTTCACGAACTGCTTTAATTACAGCAACTTTGTTCGCGCCGAAAGAAGTCAATTCAACATTGAATTCAGTTTGTTCTTCAGCAGCAGCAGCAGCTGGACCAGCAGCAACAGCTACAGCAGCAGCAGATACATTGAATTTCTCTTCGAAAGCAGAGATAAGTTCAACAAGTTCAAGAACAGTTTTTTCAGCAACTGCGTTTAGGATTTCTTCGTTTGTTAAAGCCATGAGATTAACTCCAAATGGGTATTGAATGATGTGTGTTTAAGTTTGAGCTTAAGCAGCTTCTGACTCGTTTTTCTCTTGAAGCGCTGTAAGTAAGCGGCCCAATTTCGAAATAGGAGCTTGAAGAACGTTTGCAAGCATAGTAAGCGCTTTCTCTTGGTTCGGAAGATTCGCGATTACGCTAACTTCTGCACCTTGATAAAGTTTGCCATCAAATGCAGCAGCTTTAAGTTCAAATGCTTTATTAGTTTTAGCGAATTCTTCGAACAAACGTGCAGCAGCACCCATGTCGTCTTCAGAATTCGAGAAAGCTAAGATTGTTGGGCCAACAAGGTTGTCGTTCAAGATATTGAATTGAGTATCTTGAAGAGCACGTTTAGCCAAAGTGTTACGAACGATACGTGTAGTAACACCAAGTTTACGCGCTTCAACACGTAGAGTAGTTAACTGCTCTACAGTCAAACCTTGGTAGTCAGCAACAACAGCAGCAAATGCAGTAGAAGCAACTTCAGCTACTTCAGCTACGATCTGTTTTTTGCCTTCGATAAGAAGAGCCATTGTAAAACCTCCTAACGGTGATTTATGTACTTACGCGAAGTACACTCCCAATTCGCAAGACCATCACTGGACTCACACGCGGAGGATGAACAAATCACACCACCGCGTCTACGCAGGCTGGGCTATTAAGAGAGAAGCATAAAACTTCCCTCGCCCGCGGTCTTTGACGCTGATAAATTTTCATTTATCAATTCAAAGTTTGCCTAAGTCTGCAAAATACGACAGAGCGTTTCTTGCGTAAGTTTTAAAGCAACGCTTTAAAACTTACTCAGGGCTTTAAAATTCTGTAATAAGTCGAGACTTATTTAGAAACGTTTGCTACATCAACGATCAAACCAGGACCCATAGTTGAGCTCAAAGTGATCTTTTGAATGTATACGCCTTTAGACGTAGCAGGTTTCAAACGTTTTAAGTCAGCAACAAGTGCTTCAACGTTTTGACGAACAGCAGCAGCTTCAAAACCTACTTGACCGATCGCAGCATGGATAATACCAGCTTTGTCTACGCGGTAACGTGCTTGACCAGCTTTTGCATTTTTAACTGCAGTAGCAACGTCAGGAGTTACAGTACCCACTTTAGGGTTTGGCATTAAGCCACGTGGACCAAGGATCGTACCAAGTTTACCTACAACGCGCATTGCATCTGGAGCAGCAATTACTACGTCAAAGTCAAGGTTACCCGCTTGGATGCTTTCAGCAAGATCGTCGAAACCAACAACATCTGCGCCTTCAGCTTTAGCAGCGTCAGCAGCAGCGCCTTGAGCGAATACAGCTACACGTACAGTTTTACCAGTACCTGCAGGAAGTGTAGTCGCGCCACGAACAACTTGGTCAGATTTACGAGGATCAACACCTAGGTTTACCGCGATATCTAGAGATTCTTTGAATTTAGGAGCTGGAAGGCTCTCTAAAACTGCAACAGCTTCTTCTAGCGTGTAAACTTTGTGCGCTTCTACAGCAGCTACAATCGCTTTTTGACGTTTAGTTAATTTAGCCATGTCTTAAAGCTCCACTTCCAAGCCCATAGAACGCGCAGAACCAGCAATGGTACGTACACGTGCGTCTAAATCAGCACCAGTCAAATCTGGTTCTTTAGTAGTCGCGATTTCTTCGATTTGAGCACGAGTCAACTTACCAACTTTAGTTTTGTTAGGTACAGCTGAACCCTTCTGGATACCAGCAGCTTTCTTAAGAAGAACAGCAGCAGGTGGAGTTTTCATGATGAATGTGAACGACTTGTCGTTGTACACAGTGATCACGACTGGAATTGGCAGACCAGCTTCAACTTTTTGTGTAGCAGCATTGAATTCTTTACAGAATGCCATGATGTTCACACCACGTTGACCTAGTGCAGGACCAATCGGTGGAGATGGATTCGCTTTACCAGCTGGAACTTGCAGCTTGATATAGCCGTCAATCTTCTTAGCCATTTCAAATTACCTCTGGGTGCAAACGCCGGTGAAGGCTCCCCAATGATTTCAAGTAACGATACCGTTACAACAACAATGCCTGACTTATAAATAAGTCAGGCGTTTTCAACCCATACAAATTAGACTGATTTTTCGACTTGACGAAATTCCAATTCAACTTGAGTTGGTCGGTTAAATACATTAATGGTCAGCGTTAAACGTGACTTTTCGTACTGAACTTCTTCCACCACACCTTTAAAGTCGGTGAATGGACCGTCAACCACGAGTAATTCTTCGCCTGGTTCAAACATCGTCTTAGGACGAGGTGCTTCGCCAGTATTGCGTACACGCGCAAGAATCGCATCTGCTTCTTTTTGCGTAATCGGTGCCGGTTTTTCAGCCGTACCACCAATAAAACCTAAAACTTTTGGACATTCTTTAACAATGTGCCAAGTATCATCGTTCATTTCCATTTCGACTAGGACATAGCCAGGAAAGAACTTACGCTCTGATTTACGCTTCTTGCCATCCTTCATTTCTACCACTTCTTCGGTAGGAACAAGGACTTCACCAAAGCTATCGGCAACAGCGCTACGCTGGATTCGATCATTAAGCGAACGCATCACTTGTTTTTCATAACCTGAATAGGCATGAATAATGTACCAACGTTTCATAGCTCTCTTACCCGATAATAAACTTCATTAACCAGCCTAAAATATAGTCAAAACACCACAATAAGATGGATGCAATTACGACTACAACAAGAACTTGCCAAGATGTGGACATCGTCTCTTGCTTGGTAGGCCAGGTCACTCGACGCAACTCAATTCGTGCATCTTTCAGCAGACGAATAAAGCCTTTGCCTTGATGGGTGGCGTATAATAAACCGAATGCTGCAACGATACAAGCCAAAATCACCCCAACGCGCACCCAAATATCATTCGCAGGTGCCCAGTACGCTGGTAAATATTGGTTTACCATCATTGCACCAACCAATAAAATCAAGGCGATAACCCATAGAACCATGTCTAATGGAGAACCAGAACTTACATCTACTGCAGGATTATTTCTTTGAGGAATTGCCGCTTCGCCTAATGCGTCGCGTGATTTTTCATTCGACATTTTTGTACTCGTCGTAGGTTTCGCGACTTATTATATGACCAATTTTGCCGACATCAAGCGTCTTTTTAGAAACTTGGCAGGTCAGGAGGGACTCGAACCCCCAACATTCGGTTTTGGAGACCGACGCTCTACCAATTGAACTACTGACCTGCAAAACAACAAGTTGGAGCCTAAGCTCCAACCTGCTTGTCTTATTCTATGATTATGCAGTTACTTTAGCAACTACACCAGCACCCACTGTACGACCGCCTTCACGGATCGCAAAACGTAGACCTGGGTCCATTGCGATCGGGTGGATTAGCTCTACTGACATCTCAACGTTGTCACCAGGCATAACCATTTCCACGCCTTCTTTAAGCGCGATCGCACCAGTTACGTCCGTAGTACGGAAGTAGAACTGTGGACGGTAACCGTTAA
>NZ_VOYO01000017.1:0-51668 GCF_013420255.1 Acinetobacter sp. YH01021 | reverse complement strand
GACAAGCATCGTCATTTTATTATGGTCAGCCTCAGGGTGAAGTGTGTCTAATCAACAGGGTTTTCGGTCTCTAAGTACTTTTTAAAGGGAACATCATCGACTCAAATCTCTATTTGCAACAGTGCCCCATGAAGTGCCTGCCTGCGTCTGTTAGCCGAACGCCCCGCGCATGGCGCTCAAATAGCAGGACACCAAGGTTATCCTCCAGCGCTTTCACACGCGCGCTGACGCTCGACTAGCTGATACCAAGTGCCTTGGCCGCATGCCGAAAATTCAGATGCTCGGCGACGGCGATGAACTGAACAAGGGAAATGAGCGGTATCCTGCCAGACAGGATACCGACATTCACGAGGTTTCGATGGTTAGTGCGCCGCATCGGAGCGGGCCTGCTACCAGTCGTCGGTTAGACGACTGGCGACTTCTCGGTGGCAGCCCCACGGAGCCGAAGGAGCACCAGCCCCAACGAAACCAGTACCGCCATCGCCGTGGCGTAACAGATCACGGGCCACGCTGTGTCACCGTTTAAAAGTGCCACCGCCAATGTCCCGACAATGCTGACTATCAGGCTTTGAACGCAGAAGTAGAACGCGACCGCTGATCCCGCGATGTCGTCGAACTCTGCCAAAGCGCCGTTCGCGGTAACGGACACCGTGAAGACAATACCGACCGCGACAACCCACATCGGTAGGATGAAGGTGAGGAATGACGGCGAGCCGTAAAGTTCGCCGATCCCCAACAGGACCGCTCCGCAAACAAGCAACGCCATCCCACGCGCCACGCATCCTGCGATGCCCCATCTGGCGACAAAGGACTTCGCGAAACG
The DNA here is from genome assembly GCF_013420255.1 of Acinetobacter sp. YH01021. Taxonomy (GTDB): domain Bacteria; phylum Pseudomonadota; class Gammaproteobacteria; order Pseudomonadales; family Moraxellaceae; genus Acinetobacter. The sequence goes on along the minus strand of NZ_VOYO01000017.1, from coordinate 50,845 downwards.
GGTTGTCACGATCATTACAAGCGCGACAGTGGCGAAGGCAAAGCTGAATCCGATCTCGGAATATTCCGCTTGGCCTATGAGCACACGGGGAGCCGTCGAGAAGAAGACGAAGTAGGTGCCCATACCGGCGCTAAAGCCGACAGTGTAAACCCAAAAAGCCGGACTCGCGAAGATCGGCAAGACAGATCGGCGCGTCTTGACTTGATCCAGAGGGCGGGTTTCGTGCCACCTGAAACCCGCATTTAGGAGTGCGAGCATCGCCAGTATAGCCAAAGTAATGAATATCGCCTGCCATCCCAAGAACTCGCCGATCAATACTCCGGCGATAGGGCCGAGCGCAGGCACGAACGCCAGCATCGAACTGAAAAGGCCGTAGATGACGACACCCTCAGGACGGTTGGCATAAACGTCGCGAACCGTCGCGAACGTCGCCACCAGCATGGCCGACGCGCCCACTGCTTGAAGTAGACGGAAAGCGACAAAGGCCGGTGCAGTTGAAGACCAAGCTGCTCCCAGAGACGCAATGACGAAAGCCGTTGCGCCCGCAAGTAGAATTGGCCGTCGCCCGATTCTGTCTGAGAGCGGACCAAAAATCACCTGGCCCACGCCGAGCATCACCATATAGAGGCTCAACGTGAGTTGGATCATAGCGGGCGTCGTGTTCAGGATGCCGGGCATCGCTGGAACGACAGGGAGATAAATATCCATCGCCAGTGAAGCGAGGATGTCGAAAGGAGCCATCAGCAGCAGTGCTGCCGGCAGCGTATAGGCCCACGCGGGGCGTGTGGTGGTCATGACGAATCAACCCTCGATTAAGGAATACCGGGCGACGTCTGCTCGTCAGCAATCAGATGAGACTAGCCTTACAGAGCGCCGCAACAACAATACTGGTTGTTGCGGCTTACTTGTCTGCTGACTTGGAATTTCCCATCTGATTACTCCACGCTTACGAATATGAATTGCTACATTTTATCCGATTATCTTTTGCTTCGCAATGCGGCATGGGCGCACTCAGCGTTCCAGCCCCCTCTGCCGCCCTAAATGCTTGCTCCAATGCATCGAGCACCATATCTGTATTCATCCGTGTCGATACTTTCCATCCAACAATTGCTCGTGAGAACACATCAATAATAAATGCAGTATAAACCCAGCCTGAATTTGTTTGAATATACGTAAAGTCACTCACCCACAGTTGGTCAGGATGATCAGCAGTAAAATTACGTTTTACCAAGTCATCCGCTCGTTTTTGATCATCTCGGCTACGGGTGGTTTGTTTGTTCTTACCACGCCAAACACCTTTTATACCTAGCTTTTGCATTAATCGAGCAACAGTACAGCGCGCAATAATATAGCCTTCACGTTTCAGTTTTTGCCAGACTTTACGTACACCATACCGACCTGAACTTTCCTTCCAAATTCGTTTAATCTCCTCAGCATGATGCAAGTCATGTAAATCTCGCTTTGCTCGATGTTCTGGATTTTCACAGAGATCTAGAGTCCGGTAATAGGTTGAAGGTGCGATCGGTAAAATTCTACAAATCGCCTCGACTCCGTACAGCTCTTTATTATTATGGATAAAATCCACCATTATTTGTGTGGGCGGTCGAGCTCCGCCTGGGCGAAAAAAGCGGCTGCTTTACGTAGAATTTCATTGGCGCGTTGCAGTTCTTTATTTTCGCGTTCGAGTTGTTTGATACGTTCTTGGTCTGAAAGCTGCTGTACTTTAACTGGATTTTGTTGGCACTGTTGCAAATAACCACGAATGGTAAGCTGAAGACTGTTTTAGCTAAAGGTGCAGCATATGAATCCTTTCCATGGTCGGCATTTTCAGGGCGAAATCATTCTTTGGGCTGTGCGCTGGTATTGTAAATATGGCATTAGCTATCGTGAACTGCAGGAAATGCTGGCCGAACGGGGTGTGAATGTTGATCACACGACTATTTACCGTTGGGTTCAACGTTATGCTCCTGAAATAGAAAAACGTTTACGCTGGTATTGGCGTAATCCTACAGATTTACATTCATGGCATATGGATGAGACTTATATCAAAGTGAAGGGGCGATGGACTTACCTGTATCGTGCAGTTGATCAACGTGGTCATACGATTGACTTTTACCTTTCCGCTAGACGGAACAGTAAATCAGCCTATTGTTTTTTAGGAAAAATCTTCAATACGGTGAAAAAATGGCAAATTCCACGGGTCATCAATACAGATAAAGCAGCGACCTATGGCCATGCTTTATCACGGTTAAAGCGAGAAGGAAAATGTCCAGTAGATATTGAGCACAGGCAGATTAAGTATAAAAATAATGTCATTGAATGTGATCATGGTAAGTTAAAGAGAATCATCAGGGCCACATTAGGATTCAAATCTATGAAGACGGCTTATGCCACAATTAAAGGTATTGAAGTCATGCGTGCACTACGTAAAGGACAAGCATCGTCATTTTATTATGGTCAGCCTCAAGGTGAAGTGTGTCTAATCAACAGGGTTTTCGGTCTCTAAGCACTTTTAAAAAGGAACTTCATCGACTCAAATCTCTATTTGCAACAGTGCCCTCTGGATTCAGTTACTTTTTCAGAAACATCCCTGGTCTGATGCAATTCGGGTAAAGGGATTTTTTCATCCTTCATTTCTCTAGCGGGTTCTTGTACTTTTTCTTGAGATTCTGCCGACATTTTCGCGTGAGGTTCAGAAGATTTTTTAGTCATGAGATTTAAGCCTCTCGAGTTGCTTGAAATAATGATTATCTCAATATTTTACAATAGTGAGGTAATGTCCTGCCCACAATAGTCAGCCCAGAATAGAAAGCAATCAAGAATGACTATAAATATGATAATTCTCTCTTTTGAGTCTTTCATTAATCTCTTGGTTCAGCAGTACAGTTCATTGCTTTTTGTTTAATGATCACGGACTAGAAAAAATACTGCCTCTTTTAAAGAGGCAGTATTATGCTTTTACAACATGGTGTTTAACTTGAGAAACTGAATTTAAAACAATCTACTGTAACTCTTCCAGACAGATATGAAATTAATCCACCCCTAACCCTTTAAACACCGCATCCACCGGATCTGCATAAAAGCTGGTCTGGAACTTGGTAAACAGTTCCACAGGAATCGTTGGGATATCTGCCGCACTACTCATTGGTAAAGCAACCTTCTTGGCACCCGCATCAAAAGCAACTTGCAGACATTCGGCAATACTTTCCACCGGTGTCACTGAACCACCCAAGCTCATATCACCCAGTACCACCATCTGACTTTGTACCGATCGTCCTAACAGGCCTGAAGCGAAAGCCACTAAACTTGGCAAGGCAAGATGGCTGAGCGGCCCGGTATTCTGTAACTCCACCACATGTAAGTGGAAGTCATGTTCCAGCACCTTACTACCCCCCGAGATCCGGGATGCATTGGCCTTGAAGTAGTCAAAAGCAATCTTGACCTGTTCTTTGGCACTACTTGAATTCCATAAGCCAGATGTCGCCAACTTTCCTGAACCTTTAGTGACTTGAAGTTCTAAGCGGTATAAGCCTGGCATGCCCTTATTACTAAGGCCAATGGTATACAGGAAGCCTGGTTTAGCAGGACCTTCGGGAATAAGTCCACCTCCACCCTGCTCTTTTACCGAAACAAAATGCTCTTCTAGGGTGTCATTGTCGATATAGCTAAAATGCACATCATAGAATTCCATCCCTCCAATTTTCTTCAGCTGTTCTTTGACCCGACGGCGCACCTGCAGTGCATATTCCAGACACTGGCGTACATTTTCTTTATCAAATTGACCATGTGGATAGAGCAACTTCATCAAACCAGATACAGTTTTACGAACGGCGATCACATCACGCTGATTCAGGTTGTTTCCTAACTTAAAGTACTTCTCAATAGAATCCGCAAAGCTACGTTTACGCATTTCTCGGAAGAATTCAGCAAGGTAGTCAACGATTAATCCATAACGGTTGGTGAAGAACTCCGGGCGCATCTTCGGAATTTCCCAACCTGGGATATACGCATGAAAACGATCAAAGAATGCTGCATCGATCATGGCTTCAGGGAAAGGTGCCAAGAGATGACTGGTTTTTACCAAGGATTCCACACTTTGGTTGATATTACCCACAAAAACCATTGATGCTGAGGCTTCCATTTGTTCCCGGCCACGGGCAAAAGATCCAGAGGCCATGTAGTCTTTCATGATCTGCACGCCATCTTTGTCCTTAAAGGAAATACCGGCGACTTCATCAAAAGCTACCACATCCCATAAGCCCACCAGACCAATACGGCGGCTACTCATGTTATAGAACAGGTTGGCGACAGTCGTTTGCCCACCGGAGACTAAAATACTATTCGGTGAACACTCTTTGTAAATATGGCTTTTCCCGGTACCGCGTGGTCCCAGTTCACAGACGTTATAGTTATTTTCAACGAATGGAACCATACGCGCTAATAGGTGCCATTGCACGTCCTCTTTTAACGAAGCCGGTTCCATGCCGATCGAACGGATTAAACTCTCGCGCCACTGATCAGTGCTTAATGCTGCTCTGCCACTGAAGAGTTCATCCATATTCATATTCGGCATTTGAATCGGCTTGAGTAAACTCACCCCAAATGGAGAACTAGTCTGTCCTTCTTCAAAATAATAACTGAGCGTAGCAATGACCCAGATACCACCAACAAGTAATTTTTCATACTCTTTGACGATGCCTGCCGAGATTTCGGCATCTTTGATGCCCAGATTACTAAATGATGCTTCGTATTTGTCCTTACGCTCATTCAGCTTTACGGTCACCCGATCAATGACCTTATAACTACCCCGTTCACGAACCAGGGATTTCACCTTCTCAGCTTCATCAGGTCGTACATAGTTCTCTGCCAGCACGGTCTTTACGTTACGTAGTCCCTGTTCAATGATCTCTGGATCATCCGAGGCACAGTACATCCCTAGCAGGTATTCGAGTACATAGACCGGGACATTGGCCCCTTCTTTGATCAGTTTAGTCAGATCCTTACGTACCACCCGCCCAGCAAAGTGTTCATTCAGCAGCTGATCCAGTTCTTTATCGTTAGCAGATTCCATGTAGGCTACGCTCTATCGTTAATTCGTTATCAGAAGAAGTCATCGGTAAATGCTAGATCAATGGTGACCTTATAGCGTTGCATCTCGATATTCAGGTCTTTGTCCTTCAGTACCAGGAAGTAATCTTTCTTACGGTCAAAATCAGTGCCAGACAATGACAATCTGACCTGTTTGACCCGATCGGCAACAGAGTCGGTACTGCTATCAAAAGTCAAAGTTTCTTCACTGGAAACTTTGAGATCCCCATCATAAATGGCAATGGATAAAGTCACTGGCATGACCAGCTCACTGACAGCTTCAGTTTGCATCAAATCAAACTTCTGGATGTTATTGACCATCTTCAGCGTGGATTTGGTAGAAATGACCTCAACTTTACGCTTGGTCCGCTGTCCAGCCTTTTCACCACGTAGCTGTTTTACCGTTAGTACAGGCACTACGATTTCCTGAGGCATGATGCCGCCATGCACAAAACGTGAGCCTCCTACAAAATGGAAACGGTTCGCCCCTTTTGGAATCCAAAAATCAGTCGCAGATAATGTGCCTGCCGTAGCTTGGGTTGAGCCTTTCCAGGCTTCCTTGCTCTCTGGTAAACCATGCCCAATCACATAGCGTTTTTTGCTCTTCAATGTATTGGTAGGTTTTTCAGTCAAGCTTGAACGATCCGCAGATTCCAGTTTACTTTGCTGGAACAAGAAGCCATGGTCGGCTGTAATCAACAGGGTAGAAATATTGAAGTGCATTAAGATTTTGCGGCTAAGTTCGGTCAGCTCTTCAATGGCATGTTCTACCGCCATAAAGGTTTCTGATTCTGTCGAGGCGCTGTCACCGCGTGCATCAATCACGTTGTGATAAACGTAAATCAACTCATGGTCTTTCAGTGCTTCACGACCTTCATCACGCGACCAGCCTTTTACCATTTCAGCGGTCACGGCCAGACCATTATAGGCCGCCAGAATTTTTGATCGTGCTGCAGTCCCTTTGCTGGACTGCCCATCCACCCATACATCATCCCCTGCGGCCTCTTTGTACTCCAAAGTCTGATGCGGCAATAACGAGGCCATGCCCAGTGTGGTGTAACTTGGGACAACGCCCAGCTGTGAAGACAAGGTCGCTTCGGAATAACGCTTTTCATTGATACGATCACGCAGCTCTACCGCAGCTTCATAGCGGAAAGCATCACTGATAATTACCACAATACGGCGTTTCGTTGCAGAACTGAGTAAGGGTCTGACGTGAGTATCGTAGAAGTTCTGCTGATTTGGGATATCTGCCACTTTCCAGACATTCAAGCGTTGCTCAGCTTCAACCCGCTCTCCCCAGTTTCGTGCCAAGTGGTCAATAAACCAGTAGGAATAGCAATTTTCGACTTCTTCATCGAGTTTTTTCAGGATATCGACATGAGCGCGTTGAGAAGCAGCACTGTAGTGGCGATAGGCCATATCAAAGCGATACAACTCCTGCTCGTAGGCTTTATACAAGGCTTCGCTGGAGTCGAAATAGAACCCAGAATCAAACTGCTGTCGCAGACTGAACAGCTCAATCGCTGCCTGCAACGCTGTATAGACGGTACGGTATTTACGGCGGGTTGCATCGTCCTTATGTTTGGAAGCCCAATAGCCATCCAGACGGGTAGAAATAATCGTTCTGAAATGTTCCAGTTCAGCTTTGGCTGCTGCAGGGATATGACTGGCCAAATCAACAATGATCTTTTGTTCAATCACTTCAAAGGTCATGACATCGAGCAGCTGCTCCAGATCAAAAGCCCCGACCTTTTCTTGGATCCGCAGTGCATTGGCCACGCTCTGGGAAAGCTTATCAAAGGTTGGGTAGTATTTGGAACTGTCTCTCCAGCGTGACAAGAAGGCTCTAGCCGTCGCACGTGAACTGACAGATGACATCACCAGTTCTTGAGCCCATAGCGGTATATCGCCCAGGCTTTCACAAAAACCTGTGCTCATCAAACGGATAAAGAACGTACCGAGCTTGAATGGTGCTTCCCCATTCAATTCTTCAACCGATGCTGGATAACCAATTTCCGCCTGTAATGCGGTGACTAAAGCTGGCACCAGTTGGAATTTTTCCAGTTCAGCAAAGGAGTCTGGATTGACTTCCAGAGCCAGGTTCTGCTGTACCATTTCATCTGCCAACGCCAAGACAATATGCATCAGCTCGGCACTGTCAGCCTTGACCACAGCTGCAATCATGGCCATATCCAGATCCTGTGCATCTGCATCAGGCTGGATATAGCGTTTTAAGGTGCTCAGACGCGCTTTGGCTTTGAGGAACTCTTCACGTTTGGCCAGATGTTCTCTTAGACTCTGCTGCTGTAAACCCAGCTCATTAAAAATAATCGAGAAACGATCGGCATAGAAGCTGCGGGAATACAGCTTGATGTCCAGTAACCAGTCTTTTTCGGTTTCAGGCTCAGCACTGGGGAAATACAGCAAGTATTTACCCTGCTGATCCTCAAGTTCCAGTTTAAGCTTAATCGCAAGGCTGGATTCTTCTGCCATATTCAGAATCTGGACATCATTTAGCTCTAGGGCTTTGATTTCTTCAGTAAATGACTGTTCTGCATCATACCAAAAGACAATTCGGTGCTGTTCAGTATAAAAGGCTTGTTCCAGGCCTTGCTGAAGTTGATTTAAGTTCATGCAAACACCTCTGCATGATCTCGTTCGCAAGAAAAGCTATTCATCACTTCTCCCCCGTAATCGCTTTGACTTCAGCCAACAAGTCCCCAAACTTGCCGTAGTTCACTTTCACCCCATCATCTAGATCCAGCGAAATACGCTGATCGGCGTAATGACGCAGTTTTTCTTCAAAGCTACTCAGTTCAGCCTGTTGCTTATGCAAGTTTTGTAGTTCTTTTTCTTTACGTTTGATTTCAGCAGCAGAATCACTGTTTTCGATTTCACTTTGCAAAGAGTTAACCATCGCTGTCATTTTTGAAATCAGTGGCATCACATATTCAGTACGCATACGTGCCAAAGTGCTTTCGTTATAGCGGTGCAAGTACACTAACGCCTGGAAAGCCCCTTGCTTCCCACTGCTAAATAACCAATAGATTGGACGCTTTTTATAGGTCTGCATGTGATCTTTATAGAACTTACTCGCCAAATAACGGCGAATGGTGTCTTCAGCGGTTTCACTGGCTTTTTTATCCAAGCTTTCTGCCAGCCACAGCATATTGGCATCTAGTGTGTCTTTACCCCACACCGCAGTTAAGAACTCTTGAATACGGCGCGTTGCATCATCTTCAAACCAGTGCATTTCGGTCAATGGAATAATGCCGTCTGCATCGGCTGGGAATTTTTGATAACGGCTGGCATCAAAGTCTTGGTTGCCTGCATGGGCATAGATCAGACCTGGTTCGTCCAGGCTATAACGTCCCATCATGCAGCCAAGTGCATAAGACACTAAACGTTGGCTGTCTTTTTCACGATCGGCACGGGTTAAAGTGATTTGCTCGTCCGGTACGTCTGGCGTCAGTTCATCCTGCAAACCGTAAGCGTCAATAAATAGCTTGTTGTTTTCTTCTTCCAGACGTTTCATTTCAGCGACGGCGTCAGCATTTTGCTGTTGCCATGTATTAAAGGCTTGTTCTAGATTTGGTTGCCCCGTACGGATAATTGGGTTTTCAGTGAAGTCCCAAGAGGTTTCGTAAGAATCCCAGTCGGTTTTGGCTATCCCTATGCAATTTTTTCCGAAGTCACTATCCTTTACATTGATATAAGGAAGCAGCTCGACATTGCCTACCTGAAAATTAAGTGTTGGGTTCAATACTTTCATTAAATCTGGGGCAATATGTGAACATAAAAAGCCCGCAAGGTTACTAAATATATTTTCTTTTTGAGGAAATAAAGAAGATCCGCCCACATCAAAAATAAATCCTTTTGGGTAATACCTAACACCGAAATAAGATGAACTTACAAATGACCAGCCAACAGATGGTTTGAAATAATAAGAAGGGTTGCGGATGACTGATTTAGGAATGAAATCAAATAATTCTTTTCCATCATTTTCCCAATTTATTAGATACTCTTGATTTCCGTACCACTTACGGAACTCGCCCCCTTTATTATAAGGAAACCATTTTTTTGCTGAAAATTGGGCTTGTTCTCGGTTTTCCATTCCAAAGCCAACTTTTTGGATATCTACTTCCTGCCAAAAGCGTAAAAAGCGGTTATTATCCGCTGTCGCAAGTCCCTGACGTGCATCGGCGACTTCGCTAATTGATGGGTTATTAACAAAAATCTCCCTTACCTTTTCACTCACCCAATACGCTACAGGGCTACCGGGAATTTTTTTAAAATCCTCTTGGACTCTATCAAAAATGATCTGAGAGGTTCTTCTTAAGAAAACTTTATCTTTATCCGCTGCTTGTGGTGCATTATTAAGATTGACATAAGTACCTTTAAACGATTTTATTTTTGTCTTTAAAATTGTAAAGCAACATGCCTGAGCTACTTTAGAGTTAATTTCTGGAAAGCTGTTATATCCAATTTGAATCAGTGCAAAAATACTTCGATTCTGTAGCAACTTTTCGCGCATTGCCTCATAAGAGGACAAGAACATCCAGCTTTGCATAGTGACCATACTGTTGAAGCCACTGTCCTTACACCAAGCAAAACCACGTTCAATAAACATGGCAAATAGGTCTGACTTGCTATCAGGGAATTTCTTTTTAGAAAAATCTTTCAGTGCTGTATTCATTCCCTTCCCGCCCATATACGGCGGGTTTGCAATTACTGCATCATATTGTTTAACTAGTAATTTCGCTTGCTGGACTAGAGGTAACAATTCTTGTGCCGACTGCTGTGCAAAAATATCGCCTGACTCTGATGCTGTATTCAGCTTGGTTTCTAACTCAGGCAGTTTCTTCGCGAATGCTTCAGGGATTTGAATCAAAGAACCAAAGGTCGAAGCGTGTTCAAATAGATTTAGCAGTTCTTTTAAATCCGCCTGCGCAATACCGGTACTTGCCAAGTCCTGACTGAATGCTTGCAGTCGTTCTGACTGACTATCCTGTAACGCAATAATATTCAGCTTCGGTGGATTGCTAAATAAACGGCGGTCATCTTCACGCGCTTTCATCAGCAGCGCAAAACTGGCTAACTGTGCCGCACGGGTATCAATATCAATCCCGTACAGGTTGTTTTCCAGAATCAAACGTGGAATATCACGGCTGCGGTAACCACGTTCCAAATAAATGGCTTTTAAGCAATCGTAGGCTTCCACCAGAATATGCCCCGAACCACAAGCCGGATCGAGTACCGTAATGCTTTCAGGGTTTAAAGTATCGCCATCTTCACTAATGCGTACATCAATCAGCTGTTTCAGCTGGGCATTGACTTCATCACTTTGCTCAGCCGGCTGAATATAGTATTCCCACTCACTGGCCAGGGTACTTTCCGGCTGTGCCATCATCCATAGACGACCAACACTGTTTTGCACCAGATATTTCACAATCCAGTTTGGGGTGAATAACTGTGTCGCGGCAGGAATGTCCTCACTCTTGACGACTTTACCAATCACCTGATCTTTCTTTTCAGAAATATAGAACTGATACAGCCAGCCAATAATCTGCACATCCGACCAGTCTTCTTCCGGAATGCTGCTGACCAGATCACGGATCAACGAATCGGTTTTGGTCAGGTTATCCGGTAACAGTAGTTCAGACTCATCAGAAACCTGTTCAAACAAGAGTGGCATGACCTGATTCAACGCATGACACTGAGCCAGTAACAGTTCCCGATACAGCTCTTCGTCTTTATTGCCATCCAGCTTCAGTTCAGCCACACGGCTGGCATCTAAACCTGGTAGGTCAATATCCAGACATTCTTCCAAAATCTGTGGCAAGCCTGCACTACCATCGGCACTACTGAGTACACGACGGCCATGATCCAGTAAGCCTTTGCATTCCATGTAGCGAATCGCACAGAGACGGTTAAACCAGCTGTAAGCGATATAATCAATCGTCTGCTCAAAACTGCTGGTTTGAATGCGCTTGATCAGCTTCTCACGAGTTTTCATGACGGATAGCGGAAAAACCTGATCGCCAATCAGCAGCAAGTCGCCTTTCTGTTCAGCCGGTAAAATGCTGTCTGCGGTGATGCCATACTTGGCGGCCTGCTTGCGCATCGCTGCGATAAAATCGTTACGTGCTTGCGGTGCGTATTTTTTAATATTACTGGTATTCATGTTAAAACCTTTAATTAATGACTGATGCCGATATCCCTAACCCAAGTTAGCGAATACGCACACGCTTTTTATCACCCACAATTTTTTTCAATTCAGCTTTGAGTGCGTCTACAAACTGATCTACTGACTCTTCTGTTTCCAGATAGACACTACTTGAGCTTTTGCTGTAAATGCTGGCGACATCGACTTCGACAACAGGTTTCGGTGGCACTACGGCTGTCACAGGCTGTACCGGACTCGCAGCAGGTTCTGATGTTGCTGGGCTGGAGATGGTTGCAGTGTTGGTTATACTCTCTGCTTTGCTCTGAGCCAGTTGTGCAGCTTTAGCCTGACGCTGAATTTCAGCCTGAACCTCTCGTTCCAGCTCATACAAGGCTTCATCAAAACGCTCCACGGCGGTTTGGGTTTGCAGCATATAGATGGTGGATAGGCTAGTTTCCTCTTCAATATCCGCTTTGAGCAATTGCAGTGGGCGTAATAGCTTGTTACTCAGCTCAGCGGTGGCAATACCACTGTTTTTAATCTCGGCTTCCAGCTGCTTGATTTTGTCATCAATGTGTTCTATCGCCTGATTGCGCTTCTCAGTCAGCAATTGCTCATTGACGCTTTCCACTGTACGAACCAAATCAGCGACTTTATTTAACAGGCCGTAGGGCGATTCGAGGGTCGAAATACGGTGTAATTCGGAGAGGGCTTTTTTTGCCACCTCATCACTGCCCAGCGCCTGTTTGTTTTTCTCAAAATGACGTAAGGCCTGTTGCAGTTGTTGCCAGCTTGGCATCTGGTTGCTGAAGAATTCATGAATGTCACGATAATCTTCTTCCAGATCCAGATAGTCGTCCCTGTTCTCAACCACCGCTTTAAAGAAATCGAAGCTGTCGCTATTCGCCAGCAGACGTTCCAAAGTCAGAATCGACTTTTCAATCACTTTCTTGCCCGGGAACTGCCCGACATCAGTTTTACTCTTATACGACTTAAAGTTGGCTAACCAATTTTTAAAGTTTTTGGTATAAAATTCAAATAGCTCTTTCTCTGTCGCTGGTCCCATGGCCGAGAACAGTTCTTGGGTGAGTTGGCGTGCCTGTTTCAACACCTGATCATCAGTCTGGCGTTTTTTAATGATCGACACATCACGGCGACGACGGCTGTTTTGTAAAGGCTCAAAGGCATCTTTTAACTGTAAGCTGCCACCATTTAACTGTAGAGAAATCCGCCCCATCGCAGCCAGCTGACCTACCAACAGTAAAATCTCAGCATCTGGCCAACCATAAGGGCGTTTGGCAAAACGATCGACCACATCCGAGACCAGAATACGCTCTGTACCAGTGGCCCGTAGTGCAATGTACTGCTCTACTTCCTGTAGGGCTTTCGGATTACTCTGCCCGCCATCCAGAGACAATCCGAGCTGCGCCATATCATCGACAGTCAAGACGGCGTTCAGTTCACGCCAGGCATCCTGCTGATAGACCTGCAAATAGCTCAGTTTAGTATAAGTGTTTTCCAGCAAATAACGACAAGCCTCATCCAGCTTGGTGGTTGGACTTGAAGATGAAAGTTGTAGATGTTGACCCAAGGCATAACTTTCCGCGTCCAGCAACATTTCTTCGACCCGGACACGCAGGCGTTTTTTACGTTCTTGGTTCTCACGGCCACGGTCTGCAAGGATACGGCTGATATCGGACTGAGTGCCATCATCATTTAACCGAATAAATTTATTGGTTTTTAGCCAGGTGCGCAGTTCATTAAAGAATTGCTTATCGTCTGCCAGTTTAAACAGCACTTGTCCTTCGGCCTGAGTACTTTTACCAATACAGTAAGCTTCAGTGTAGAGGTTGTATTCCGTATCCAGTGGAGAAATGATTTCGACTTTCAAATCACTCTCATACTTGCCATCCAAGCTATGGCTATCCAGAAAACGTCCAATCTGATAGTCCATCTTGTTGGCTTGATGGCGGTATTTGTTCTGATCGCGCAGTAAATCTTTAAAGATCAGATTGGCTAACTCTTTATTTTCTTCTGAAGCTGCTAAGTCTGTGGCTTTAATTTTTCGGGTGATATCGCGTTCTTCATTGGTCAGGAACAGGAACTCATCACCATTCCTAGTAATCAGGCTCTCTTTTTCCAGACGCAGTAGGCTTTCTTCAATCCGCTTGCGTAATGCCAGCTTATCTTCATCAATTTTCTCAATCGACAAAGTCACCAGGTTATCCAAGGTACCTTTGATGATATCGACATAGCGGATCATGAACAGGGTACGCAGCATCTGCACATCAAAACCATCCAGAGTTTTATTCTGCCCTGCCTGGTCGATGGTACGTTTAACCGCTGTATCCAGGAAGCCTTCCACTGAAGTATAGAAGCGGTGGAAAGGAACCAGTGCCCCGACTTCATCTGTGGCAATCGCATTCGCGGCCATCTGGAAGGCATCCAGCATAGATCGCTCACCATAGGCCAGGTGTGCGCCGGTCGCACCAACTTTACGGATTTCTTCAAAAACTTTTTGCACAAGCTGGAAATGGTACGGCGCAAAAGGATAGTTATGGATAAAGCTGTCTGGCCCCTCATAGTTCTTGAGTGTTGGGCCTGAACGGTCAAAGGTAATCTGATTTTTGAGAATATCACCCTTTTGCTCAAACACTGATCTGAGCAGTGCTTCAGCTTCCGGGGTTTTACGTAATAAACGTTTCTGGATGACTTCATCGGTATTGGAACTGGACAGCGATAACCGGGTTTTAAAACGTCCAGCAATCTTGGAGAAGTCATTGGCTTTGGAAGAAGACATCTCACCTAAAACAGCATCGATGTCTGCCTGTGAGGTGACGATAATCCAAGCGCGGCCTTTACAGATCGTACCCAGGTTTTCAGTAATGGTTTGCAATGTCAGCATCAAGCGGGTATCGCTGCCAATAAACTGCCCCACTTCATCGACCAAGAACAACATGCGTTGCTGGGGTCCTTTGCTGTCCAGGTATTCTTTCACCCACTGACAGAAGTTTTCCACCGAAACACTAAAGGTCTGCTCAGAATCCTCAAACCACTTGTGTGCAGCTTCAGCAGATAAGTTGAGGGCTTGGGAAATCGCGGTTTCAACATCATCCTGATAGAACTGATAGCCGTCACGCTCCTCTAGCCAGGACATGCCGCTAGATTCCTCAAACGCCTGTTTAAAGCGTTCGTAGACACCTTTCTGGCTCAGGTGACGTTCCATATGGGCAATATGTGGATGGTCAGCACTAAAACCCTGATACTCGTTAAACACACGTAAAAACACATTCAGAATCGGATTGCCATCATCATTGGAGCTGGCTTTACTGTCGATGTTAAATAGGATGACATCGGCATGATGGCTGACGGCCTTGCCAATATCCGCACGGATAAACGCATCACGAATTTTGCTTTCATCAAAGAATTCTGCGGCGCTACGCTCGTTACCTTGCGCATCACGTGCCACTTTATTGGCCAGAATATACGACAAGGTTTTCAGGAAATGTGATTTACCTGAGCCAAAGAAGCCTGAAATCCACACGCCGACTCGGTTAGCAATCGAAGGATCGCTTAGGTCTGTACCATAAGACTGGAAAAAGTCCCGAAAATGCTTTTCCAGCTCATTGGTGACCACGTATTCATCGAGTTCCTGATATACCGTGGTATTGTCATTCTGGTCTGCCTTGACCACCCCGTTTATCGCACGATCTAATGGCTTGTAAAAAAGTTCTTTAATGTTCATCTCAATCCATTCCCCCGAATTCTTATTTCTATTTGCCGTGTTTAAGGCACTAATCTGAATGCTCTGTAGTAATTGTTGCTTGGAATTTTTCCAAATAAACTCATCGCTTGACCGTCGTAATAGCCCGGGTAAAACAGCACCACTGGCTTATGCCCCAGTAACGAATGCAAACTGTTCAATAAGTGATGGGCACGTAACAGTGGCCAAACCGACCCTACCCCAGTCATCAACACAATATCTTGCGCATTGGTGGCATATTTACTCACCAGATAAGGCGCGAACTTATCCATATGCAGTGGGCCCTTTAAGGCTTTGAGCAGCGCTTCATCGCCTTTGGCTTTTTGCATTTGAATGGCTTTATCGATGAAGTTACGCTCAGCCAGATAATCCACCACGGCTTGCAGCAGGTTGATATTCACCACCTTCAGCTGACTGTGTTTTTTCTCCAGCATCCCGTCTAGAAAATGCAGATATTCGCGCACCTTCAACTCATCTTCAGGTGCATAATCAAAAATCCAGAAGCCAATTTCATTGCCCAGTCCTTGCCCGGTGAGAAACTCGGTGGAAAGAATTCGCTCTGGAATCTGGTTCAGACGCTCATGTATTGTTTGACTCATTGCTGCCCCTCTACAACTAACGCGTCCATAGCGACACTTCCATTGACCTTTTAATGCGTTGTTTATAATGTTCTTCCAACAGGCTACGCAGCTCTGCTCTGACGATCACACGTTGCAACTCCATCTTACGGGTACTTTTTAAGTAACCGGCTTCTGCCAACATGCGAAAGACCACCTGCCCCATTTTTTTCTTGCTGGACTCTTTCCAATCACAGATATCCGGATCACGTTGTGAGCGTTCATCCAAAAAATCTGACCAGATATAACTGTCCAAGTGTTGCGCCTGGGAGATATAGGCATCCCTCATCACCGTTTCCATAAACTCAAGCAGCAACAGGTTGCGTTCCAGTGCGCCACAAAAAGCCACCTGGGTCGCCAGCTCATCATCCCCATCACGCAAAGCTTTCCAGAAATCAGGCTCTAAGCGCTCAAGACGCTTACGAATGGCAGTGGCGTTACGTTGGGCTGAAGCAGGCGTTCTTTTTTGCAGAATATTGTCAATCTGAATTGCCTGATGCCATTGTTCTGGAATCGCTTCTCGTAATAACAGATCCGCGATCAGCCGGCTTTCACGCACCATCAGGGAGCCACCAATCAGGTCACTGTCATAATGAAATTGTTCTAACATGGCCAATCTCCTATGAGGCCTGATCAAACAGGTAAGACGACAGCTTTTTGATATCTGAGCGTTGTAGTACCAAGGGATATTTCAAGGCATCATCCGCCTCAGCCAGCGTGATCGCGGCCTGATATCGCTGCAAGGTATAGTGAGCTAGGGCTTTTTTCACCGGAATCTGTAATCTGCCATCAGGCATGCCGAAGTCTTTTTCGACCAGCGCTTGTTGTGATGAGTTCAATTTTGGATTAGGGATCAGCGTCAGTACAATTTCTTCATGCCATTGCTGATCCTGAGCAGGGTCTACTGACTCAATCGCCACCACAACAGGTGTGCGATCAATTCTGGAGAGTAAAAAGTCCTTAAACTGCTTGCTCTGATGGCAATAGGCACGGACATGCCAGCGAAAACCGGTATACACCAGGGTGTGTGGGGAAATGATGCGTTCATGCCACTGCGGATTCTGCATCGAGGCATAAATCATTTTTAAAGTGTTTTGGTTTCGGCAGGCACGCAAAACTTCCCGAATCACTTCAGGACGTACACTGCGATCAGGTAATTGAACTGCTGCAAGATTCGGTTCTGGCATCGCAATCAGGGCATGTGATTCACTGACCAAGCCCGAGAGCATATTGAGATATTCATTGATATGCGCTGTAGTCAGTACAGGCTGGAAGCTGGCTTTAGGCACATAACCCTTGACTGAGGGGTCATGAATCAAGGCATCGGGGTTATACAGCGTATTATAGCGCTTGATATCCGCAGAAGCCTGCTGTCGACTAAGTCCAAACCAGCTCGTCAAACGATTGGTAACCAAACGACCTTCCCAGTATGCAAGGAGTTCAATGGCTCTCATTCTGAGAAGGACTTCATGCTTATCTGTCGTCATATACCAATCAGTCAATAAATAGCAGCTTTAAGATTACCCTACAGCAAATATACAGTAAACATTTTTGACGGTATTTAAAGGTAGTATTGCAATCACCAGATAAAAAATATACTAGTATCCTGATGATAGCCGTCAAACTACGATCTCTAGCAGATCATGGATCCTAGTATAGCGCGTGAATTGAGCTAAGTTTTAGAATGAGAGCAATATGGGTTTTAGATTTCGTAAAAGTATTAAATTATTCCCGGGTTTTAAAATTAATCTGACCCATAAAGGCATCAGCAGTGCCAGCATTGGCAAACCTGGTGCTTCTCTAAATATTGGGGAAAAAAGGTACGCGAACCAGTGTCGGTATTCCAGGTACGGGACTATCTTACTCTAAACACCAGCCTTACTCTAAAAAGACCCGTGTTCCACAACCGACATCGCTAGAACACACGGAATATAATCCTCAGAATTTAGAACAACCGAAGACAAAGATCTGGCCTTGGATTATTTTTGGAATATTGTGTTTTATGGTGGGTGCCGTCATTTTTTAGCAAGAACAGCATTGTATTTTAATCAAAAAAAATGCCCACACGGATGAATGGGCAAACTAAGGAATTAATATCCTTCAGAAACTCCAGCGCAATTCTCGCTACTTTCAGTAAGCGACTGTAGCTCAATCATGATGATCTGACTCAATCGAGTCGAGGTAAATCAATCCATCACAAATGGAGTAGAAATTATGCTTGATCACATTCTTGGTTAATGCTGAAAAGTCTTTGGGTTTTGATCAATAAATAGAAGTGCCGATGACTACCCTCAACTTTACTTATTTTCAGATAGCAACCAATCGAGAGCACTCATTTTTACAATACCATTATAATTTGCTTCAGTCCCTATCGTGTCTAAGGTAAGTAAATATTTGGGATACGAATCAGAAATTTTCTGTAATGGACGTAACTCTCGGCTGAGTGTCTCCTCATTGAGCGTTTCTAATGCCACCTGATAATAAGTTAAATTCTGTAAAGTATCGACAGCAACAAAATCAATTTCATATTCATCAACCCGCCCTACATAGACCGTATAACCTCGTCTGACAAGCTCAAGATAAATCACATTTTCTAAGATATGACCTTGATCAGCATTAGCATCAGGCAACATAATCCGGCGCAATCCGACATCAACTAAATAGTATTTTTCAGAGGATTGTAATAACTCACGCCCGCGTACTTTAAATTGTGCGGCACTATAAAATAACAAACTGTCCTGTAAGCCCTGAATATAGCGTTTTACTGTTTCAAATGAAATCTTAACCCCACTTGAAACAAAGGTATTTTTAATTTTATTGATGGAAATAGGTGAGCCTGTCACGCTTGCCAAATATCTTGCGACACGCTCGAGAGAGTTAATATCGGCAGTATTCAAACGGGGAATAACATCTTTAAACATTACACTGGCATAGACCGCTTGCAAGTAATCATAAGTTTCCTGCTGGCTAGTCATGGCAAGCGTATAAGGGAAACTACTGCGCGTATACATGGCATACAAATCACGATTGGATAATTGTTGGATGATCGGATTATTTTCAATATGCCACTGTTTAAATTCTTGGAATGACAGAGGTAGAACGTGTTGCTCGATATAGCGTCCTGTAAGTAAAGTCGCAAGTTCTCCACTTAGAAAGAATGCATTTGAGCCTGTAATATATAAATCGATATAATCCCGAACATATAAGGAGTCGACTACTTTCTCAAAATTTGTAACATGTTGTATTTCATCTAAAAAAACGTAGTTTTTTTTACTTTTATCAACTTTGGACAATACATAATCATGTAGTTTACGGTAATCGGTGAGTTCTTCAAATTCCATAAATTCGAAGTTGATGGCAATGATGTTTTCGCCTTGTACACCCTGTGCTTTTAGGTCTTGTTGAAACATCGCCAATAAGGTGGATTTTCCAGAGCGACGCACACCTGAAAGTACTTTAATGACATCACGGTCTTGCCATGTATTCAGAAATTTTAAGTAGCCATCACGTCGAATATTAGCGCTTCTCATTATTTACACTTAGAATCTAAAGTTTTAATAAATTCTATCAAATTTTAGAACTCATATGTAAATATATTTAATTTTAGAAAAAGTTTAAAGGTTAAGTGAAACATTCAAAGCTACTGTAGAAGCATGTAAACAGCAGATCTGATCAAAATCCAAATTCTGTCTTTTTGATTATTTTCCATGTTATGTTATTTCATTGATGCTACGAGTTAACTGCTATATAAATTAAGTGAAAAGTAAATGGAACTAAGATGTTAACTAGAGTGGAACTCATTTTTATTGTGCTAATGGTATCAGCCTTATTGCGTATGAATTGCTAAAAGGTTTATTTTAAAGTCACCTATACATGTTTTTGATCAAAAAAAATGCCCATAGGGGGAATCTATAGGCAAAACTAAGGACCTTGACGGTCATTCAGAAACTACAGCTAGTTTCTGGTTGTGATTCTAAAGTGAATTAAAAACAACCACATTGGCTGAATATCTCAAAAGTTAAATCATTGATAAATTTTAGAAAATTAATTTACCCCCTCTGCTGCTCAATACAGTAATTCACCAAACAAATCCGCTCTAATCTCTTCCAGGCTCAGATCTGATTTCATCCTATTACAGATGGGATGAACCAGCAGACCATTCTCTAGAACGCCTTGCCCACCTACGGCTTTGGCAATCCTATGATCCGATTCAGTAGAATCAAGATAGATCAATCCATCACAAATGAGGCAAAAGTTATGATTACCCACCACAAAATTGTGCTTAAGCAGACTCTTGGTTAATGCCGAAAAGGCCTTTGGCTTTGACCGAGAAATTGGACTAATCGACTCCACATATCCCACCACATTCTTGACTACTGCATCATCATAACCACCCAAAAACCTTTCGACATAGAACTCGTTAAAGTTTATGTACTTGAAGGCCTTAGACATGGACAGAATAAAGGTATTCAGGCATTTCTCATCATCAAAATCAACCTCCATTTCCAAGCTTAAGCAAATAAAGGCTTTATAGACAATTTGTAGCCGATCATAGCCCTTGATACCACTGCCGAACTTGCCGACCGTTTCGGTGGTCGCCACGGGGAAATTGGCGATCAAGAACTCAATACTACGGCGTACCCGGGTGAAGTCCTTGAAACTAATCTTTCGATGATGAATCTGCATGCGGCTTTCATGAATTTCATACACAATTGAAAACCATGCAAGAAAAGAAGTAATCTGAAAACGCTGATCCTTATAAAAATATAAGTATGGATGTAAGCCCAAACTCGGAACCCCAGCATTTTTTACAGGCGTCGCTATTCTGCAAAGAATGGTCAACAGATGCGACATTAGGTTTTCAACGCGCTCCCCCTGATTCAGACTCATAATATTATGAATCTGATCACCCGCAATGATATTCATCAGCTCATTGACCAAGCCAATTTTTTTGCCATGACTCATTTCATTGTCTAATAAAATGGTCGAAAAAAGTAGCTGGTGGATCCTCTCCCCTAACTCAATCAACTCATTTAAACGTGTATATTGGAGCTCTTCTAGGTTAGATTTATTGTCATTGATATAACAACAGGCATAGATCGCATAATACGCGTCACTACCGCGATTTCTTAGGTGATATTCCTCATATTTATCTAAACGTTTAGTATCTGAGTTAATCGATTGAAATACCCGTCGCGCATCTTCCGGAGTTCCCAGTACCTGCCTGAAACTGATTTTAATATCGCCTAATTTCGATTTTTTTTCTGCGAATTCGGCATCAGTACAAATTTTTTGAAAATCAGCGAGATCTCCTAAATAATTGCGGAGGTAACGAATATCTTGTTTTTGTGGATCATTGAAATTAGGTGCTTGAGTGACTTGCTCATCCGCAAAATATCTATTAATCCACGCATAGATACAGGAAAGACGATGTGCTCCATCAATAATGTAAATATTGCCGTGTATATCTTTCCAATACAAAATGCATAAATTGATGTTTTGATCTTCTGTGCAATCCTCAATAAAGTTTGCAATTTCTTGCACGCTCCAACATTCCGTAGAACGCTGGTTATCCGCCTTAAATAAACATTTGATGATTGGATGCTTTTCAAAATCAGTCAGTGCCACTTCAAAATTGTCACGCTGCATTGAAGGTGTCATTTCTTCTGGCAACATGACTTTACGCTGAATAATATTGGTCAATAGTCGTGTAGAACCCATTTCTTATTTTCTCCAGGCAACACTTTCCTACTTTCGCACAAGTACGAAATTTGAAAATGTATATAGTTGGATTTGGTTAAAGCTGTGAATTAAATGACCGTCAATATCCAGTCAGCGCTAACAAAAGAGACCTAAGAGAAATGGGGGGATTAGATAATAAAATCTTCATGTTTAGTACCTGTAGTTTAGAGTTGACTATCTACAACCATCTTTTCCACGAGATGGAGGTAGACCAAACAGGGGTGGAAATACCGCACTACAGAAGACGGCCAGTCATAGACTGCCCTGCCTGGCCTACCATAATGGCAAACTAAGCATAATAAGCACAAAAAACCGCTAAAGCGGTTTTAATGCTTCTGTAGTAATTTTCAGGTTTCCACGCCCGATTACAGATTTTGCTGTAATGTAATTATCATATGGGTATCTTTTTCTTTGGTCAAACCAAATTAGAATTTTTTATTCATTTTTTAGTGATATTTTAAAATTGAATGCTGGCTTAATTTTTTCAAAATTTTAGCCGAAAAAATCCCTGTATTTTACCTACATACAAGGATGCGTGTTTAGCTCAAAATCTATGCTGCATACTTATAGAAGGATTACCTAAGCTAATTAATTTATCTTCTCCATTTTTTGGGATCTCATTAAAATCTAAAAATAATCATATTGGTGGACTCCCAAGCCTTTGCTTTGTAAAACAGCAGTTTTAAAAAGCAAAGGCTTGGGCTATTTTTCTGAAATATATTTGCTTAGGCTATTTAAAAATTAGCTTATAAAATCAAACCAAAAACACAACCCAGTTTTCTATGCTGTATTTAATATTATAAATCTAGCAAAATTAATTTTTTTATTTATAAAAAATAAAAACTAATTTCCCTATTTTACAGAATAAAACAAATCAATTTATAGGGTAAATAATTTGTATTAACTCACTAGTCTATAAAATTTACCTTATATATAATTTTATATTTTATAGATTAAATTTAAAAAATAATATCCGAATAAATTTACAAGAATAATAAAAAAATACAATTAAATTTAATATTATTTTCTTCTGTGAGTCATACAAAATCTTTTTATTTATTGAGTATTTTTTTTTGATAATCTCTCGTCCAGGCTATTCTCAAGAAAAAAAATTATCAAAAATCAACCTCACAGAGTGCACACCTCCCTCTTAGTGTCCCTTTTTTTGACCAAAAAAAAAGAGGAACCTTACATAAATAATGAAAAAATAATCAAACATGAATTACATAAAGTTATATACCACTGTTTTTTATATATTTTTTTAATATAAAAAAACTGTAGCCCCCTACTGCTCCGGTAAAACATTTTAGACCATTTTCTTTTGACCCAGGGAAGGTACTCCAAGGCATTTCATCTTAAAAAAGATACTTTGTAGTACAATTTTTTGTATCAGATGATGCTTTGAATCTGCTTTTTTATTACTAATTTTATAATATTTTATTTTAACTTCACTCCCTATTTTTTTATCAAAATCACTT
This sequence comes from Acinetobacter sp. YH01021, assembly GCF_013420255.1. Classification (GTDB taxonomy): domain Bacteria; phylum Pseudomonadota; class Gammaproteobacteria; order Pseudomonadales; family Moraxellaceae; genus Acinetobacter. Next base: position 27,988 of record NZ_VOYO01000017.1, on the reverse strand, counting down.
AAACTTGATTTTTCTATATCTAAGTAGGATTCTACGTCTGAATATATTTTGGTAATAAACTCCACAAATGAATCGTACAATTTTAAATCTTTTTGACAGACTGCTTCAAAAACTAAAACTGATCGATCATTTTTCAATGAAATTTTATTTTCCAAAATATAATAAAAATTTTTAATTTCTTTTGGGGTAATTTCTTTGTCAATTATGAATGGCTGGCATATTCCATATAAATACGACCAATTGATCATTCGCTCCCAATTTAAATCCATTTCTTGCAGATCACGCTCCTCACTTCTAGCTATTTCTTTATCTTTATAAATATAAAATTGTCTACTAATTGACTTTATTAAGTTAACAAGCTGGTCTTCAGGATTTATGATCCGGTCATTTGCTTTCCATTCCTGATATGATTCTAGAAATCTTTTTGGATATAAAAAACTCATTTGTTTTTTTTCAATTTCATCTTTTTTTAAGAATTGCTTTGGATCATTATGTTTTTCAAAAACCTTTAAAAAAAACTTAGATTTTTGAAGAATGTTAAAAGCTGATTCATCCTCAGATATCTTTAAGGATTTAAATTGAGCATTAATAATTTTGCTATTTTTTAGTAATGCACCAATCAATTCAGGCTGATATTCACGTTTTGCTGTATAAAACATGTCTGCAATTAAAATATTAAGATGATGTATATAGCTACTTGCGGTCACGTTAAAGTCTTCATGCCCCATTAGATGTGCTAAACGTTGCCATACATCTGCGCTATGTAATGATGCATGATCGATATTTTGCAATATATGCTTTTTAAGCCTACCTACAAACCTAGAGTCATAGTCAGTAAAACTACAGATAAGCTGGTGGCTGCCTTTCAATAAAATTGCTAAGTGTGATGCAGCACTATGCCTAAATGCGTGAAATGTATATGAATGATCACTTGTCCCTAATACCAGATTAAACAAGCTCCTAGTGATTTTTGATAATTGTTGATTTTCAAAGATGAAGAGTAATGTATTCTGTACTTGTAATTCCGCTTCGCCCAAAGAAGCAGCTAAATATTTTTTATAAAAATCACAGAACTCTTTAAATTCATTTGGATTTAAAAAATAGGATAAATCAAACTGACGATTTGCATTTTCGTTTTTAACATTACGGTGAGAGTTGGAATGAATTTTTAAAACCAGATTTTCAATATCTGAATTGGATGATTCATTTGAAGTCGTATCTTTAGGATCTGACTTTGCTTCGTAATATAAACGATTATTTTTAAGATGACTTCTAAGCTGTGCAGAGTCAAAATCATTGAGACGGATGCCTGTCACTTCATCAATACGCAAACCTAGTCTAAATGCGAGTCGATAGACCCATTGCAATGCAACTATGTCATTCCCTGAAATGCCTAAAATGTGTGGATAATTTTTCACAATTTTCATCATTAATTCAAACATCTGCGGACTAATGGTCCGTGTTTTTAAAAATTTCCCGCTGTCTCTCTGATGTTCATACAAGTACGCTACTACTGGTGCATCATGCTTGTTGACCAAATACTGATGAAATGTTTTTAACCTCGCGAAAGAATAGCCAGAGGTGTCGTGCTTTTTATTATCATTTTTCTCAGCGATTGTTTCCTGCTTTTCCTGATCTTTCATTGATTTTTCTAAAATAAGGTACTCATACATTTCTTCAAATTGTTCTTCGATGGCATTATTCAAATTTATTTGATATTCTAAAATGTAAATTAGAAAGTCAGAAACGAAGCTGTGATAATAACGTTTTATCGATGCCACCTGAAGTGATGCTTTACCAGAGCCAGAATTGTAACCTAGCTCATACTTTAACCATTGGCATATCCGTAAATGTGCGATTGCCACCACATAATCAATATATTCCCCCTCTCCAGCTTCATAGGAACGTATATCGCCCTCTGATTTATTAATACTTGTGTTCAAAGCTTCATTAAACTTGGCTAGTGTCAACTCTTTACCATCTTCACTAAATGATAAAAGCAATGATTTTATATCATTACGTTTACCCATCCGTTTATCATTATAAACTTTAACGTTCTGACCACTAGTAAAAACAGAAAGCTCTACAGTGTGATGAGTATTTTCAATTCTTTCTTGAATCGTTTTCCAGGTATCAAGCTGATGATAAATAGCTATATGCTGTTCATATATCAAAGGCGTAGTGATAATTTTGTTATTAAGTACACTTGTACTCAATAGATCTAAATTTGGAATCTCCTGCCAAAGAACATAATCAATATGCTTGAAAGCAGAAAAACGACGTCGCTCAAACTCTTTGATAAATTGATGATCAGGAACAACATCTTTAAAGTGTGCTTTTAGCCGCTTATAAAGTAAATCTTCCCGCTTAACTTTTTGATCTTGATCATCGTGTGTTTGCTGCCAAATACTAAGAGGCGATGTAAACTGTAATGCATAACCTTGGTTACCATGAAGATGCTCTCGGATACGCAAATAACAAAGCATTGAGATTGCGTTAAAATATATTTGCTGTGTTTGCCATAATTCCACATCTCCTTGGCTATCATAACGGTAGAAATTGCCATATTTTTGAGATGAGAGAGTGTATGAGAAAACGTAGGCATGATTCTTTGAACCAGAGTAAATTGGCAACAGTCCACTGTCTAGATTCATTTCAAAAATTGCATCATGAATTGCAATAAGCCGTTCAGGATGAATACATCCTTGATCGAAAATTAATGATATACATAGACATTCAAATAATATGTTTACTAAGTTTTGCTGAGCTTCAACTGTAGATTGTAAACTTATATTTTGAGTCTTTTTATTAAGAGAATAGCTCCACTTTTCATAAAATTTTTCTTTAAAATCAGCAAGAATAGCTCCATAACACAACTTGTCCTCTGTTAAAATATTATCGCGGCGCGGTAATGTTGCTATTTTCCAATCTGGTAATTTAATATCGTAAATTTTTGCATGATCTGGATTTTTTTTTTGCCACTCCTGATACTCTTGTTCACAAATAATTTTAAAGTGTTTAAAACACTCCTTGAGGTAAGAGCGGAAATATTTTTTGAGCTGGGAATGCTCACAAACTTTTATTAAAACTTGCTGATAGTTTGTAAATTTATCAGCAATTCGTTGATCAAGAAGTTTAAAATCAATCTCGACACCATTCACCTTTTTCTGAGTATATTTATGATCAATCAGCTCAGAAATTTGATTAAAAATTGCTTTTGTTTCTGTTTCAATCGCATTTTGTAATTGCTCTAGAATCTCTTGATTTAGTTCTTTGTTAATCACGCGATTTTTCCTGGGTAAACAAGTCTAGCTCCAAAATTTCTAATTTTTTCAGTAACGCTTCAACCTGTTGTTGAATTTCTGTTTTGTAATGAAAAGGACTTAAGGATGAAGTATGGCCAAACCCCATGGCAATACCATCATGTGCATAAAGGGTATTATGAATATCACTGCTGAGTTCAAGATGGTTTTTGCTAAAATGCCTTGGCCAGTTTTTATAAATCTGAACTGTTTCTTTCAAGTAATGCGTCACAAAAGCTGCTGACATTGGTGCCAAAGTAAGATTGTCTGCTATTTCTATAAAGTCAACGCTATGCTTTTTGGAAGTCAGTTGAGGATGGATAAGAACACACAGCATGAATTCATTTTTTTTCCACTGCTCCTGCAGATATTTCATGCCTAATGCAGTGATTGTCTTATCTATATACTCTCTGTATGCAACAAAATGCTTTTGCCAATAACCTACTACAGGCACTAAACGACCTTCTTGTCGTGAACCAATTTTTTTGTCATGAATATAGATAAATTTTGATTTTGAATCATAATTTTTGATCAAACCTGGCATACCCATCGTGGGTCGTACAGTGAGGCAAATTAAAGACAGATGCCACATCCAAATGCTATAAGCATTTAATTTCTCAATCCGATTGACTTCATCATTCGTTAAAGTAGTCTGTACATAAGCATAAAGATTTTTAAAAAATTGAGTTGCTGCTTTGATAGTCCAGCAACGCTGACTACCTATACGTTGTTCTCGGTCAAAGATATAACCCGGATGCTGCTCTTTTTTCCATAGATCACCTTTTTTTCGGTTTATTAAACAATCAATGTATCTTTTAAAATGTCTATTTATCTCTTCAATATTACGCCCTTCATAGGACCAATTAACCACATGATTCGTATCGTGATTTGCCATTAAGTGTGCTACGAGATCATCACCTGTCTGCATATTCAGATGGAAATATATTTGCTTTTCTAAAATTCCACATGAAATCTTGTCCAAATTATACGGTTTGAAAAGCTGCCTTAAAAAACGATTGTATTCAGGAACAGATAGTTCTTGAATAACATTTTTTTTTAATTGAATAATCCAAGCACTAGGAATATGCCATTTATAAGTGGAGGCTTTGTTATAGCGCTGTAATTTATCACTCATAATGCCCAAATGATTTACATTCAACTTTGGATCAATCACCCAATAATAAGATACTTCGATTACTTCGATTACTTCGATTACTTCTGTTTCTTCTGCTACTTTTGTTTTTTTTATTCTTTTTACTTTTGTTTTTTCTAATATTTTTCCTTTTTCAATCAAATTATTAATATCTTTAAAGATAGTAGGACTCAGACCAGTCAGCAGTGACATCATGCCACATAATGCCAAAGAAGATTGATCATAAAAGATTGTACTATTTTCTTTGAGCATTTTATCCTGATAACAATCGTGCAATACGTTGTATACCTGATGTAATAAACTGGGTGCTAGATAAAGTGGATTACTTACAAATGGGACTTCACGTCTCTGAATAATTTTTTTGAGCTTTTCATCGGATATCATAGAACTTGCACGCTTACTGATATCATCATGTGTAGGATCAAGAATAGTTGCTGATTTTTCATCTATCTCGACTTCTGTGTCATCATTTTCTATATGAATAGGAGATGACCCTGAGTGGTTTGTTACATCAATCTCCTTTTTTATTCTTTTTATCAAATCCTTGATACTAAGTTTCTTCGATGAATTTAATTCCCTGTTGTTAAGCTCATTACAGACAATACAAAATTGCTCAATGTAACGGTCTAAATCTAATGAGATGGAGTGCTTTTGCATCTCTTCACCAGTTAAAAATTCTTTAAAATTGCTGGTGTTAAATTCATCGATTTTTTTAATTTCATTGGTAATTTTGTCACATGGTATTTTTTTTTCCCCACGGTCTTTAAATTGGTTCTGCAGTAACAGTTTTAATGCATAACATAATTGATTAAATTTCTTATGTACTCTTTCATCATCTACTATTCGCTTAAAATCTATCAGTTTTGTGTTTGTGATAGGCTCTTTATCTTTAGAACTAGAATTCGGTAAAATGATAAGTTCTTTGAGCATTTCACAAATTAATCCAGTCAACAGATAACCATACTCATGCCCTTCTTGTTCAATTTTAGTCCATTGAGTTAAACCAGCCAGAATTTTATGTTCCGTCACAATTCTCTTTTTTTTAATAGTAACCTGGATTTTTTCTGCAGCAGCATACAACTCATTCTTATTTTGAACGTCGAAATCTTTGAAAATAGCTTTTTTTTCACCAAGTGACTGATTTACCCACTTTTCCAATACTTTGATTTCTTCGTGTAGATCTGACAATCCATCAGTATTAGTCATACAGTTACCATAATTTTTCAGGGTAAAAATTGATTTTCAGGTTTCGTTCTAACTTGAGCTTGAAGTTTTTAGGCAAACCAAAATATTTTTTATAAGTTCTTTGAGTCAATTTTTTAACACAACGCTGCGGTTTTGACTCCACTCTCATATGTTCTGATAACTTCAGACTTAAGGCCTCGGACAATTGAGTAAAAAAACAAGTAAATAGCACAGCATGCACCTCTTTATGTTGGTGCTTTTTAACCTCTTCAGTTTCTTCAGGAGCTACATCAATTGTATCGAGTAACCACTTTAAAATTTCAAATTCATCAACGTCTTGATTGTCTTTTGCTGCTTGGTCAAGCATTCTTTTGATTTCATCATCCATCTTATTTTTAAGATCCAATACAAAATCTTGAATAAAATCTGGTAAATCTAATATCAAAACGTAACTTAACTTGGTGAAAACTTCAGTTAGAACTTCAGGTGTTTTTTTTGCATGCCCAATTTTTTCTATCATGACTCTCTCAATCGATACTGGCTATACAAGCTCAATACAGTTGAAATGGTTAATTTCTAAATTTACTACTTAGGCCCAACAGAATATCTTTAGCCTAAAAATACCGATTATGATGTTATATGTTTATATCCAGCTAACACAGAACAGCTCAATGAGTTAACGTGATATATCACGTAATAACTTTACCATTTGATTTTCCAATATCAAAGTATCGCGATGTCTGTATAAGGTTTATCAACAAATCAAAATATTTAAAATTAGGCTCTAGACTAGCAGATTTGCACTTAGTTTTACCTAATGAGGTCCCACAACTCTGTTGCTAGCTCATTAGGCTCCCTCATCCAGCGCCATTCTGTTTCTTTAAGATGATAATCAAAATACTCTTTTGATATACCGTTGAACTTTGCTAGCCTTCTTTTACAAAAGCTCCAGAATGACCCTATTCCATTTATATGACATTGTCCTCTGGCAAATTCATTCGCTCCATGATTTACTCTAAAATGCTTTGAGTAACCAACATCTACCAAACCATTGTATCCACGCTAACCATCACTATAAATTACACTTTCAAGTGCAACTTTACCTAAGATAACTTGTTGTAATGTAGTCTTTTTACAATCAGGGACTATTTCTGTATAAACTCGACCATTCCTTTCAAATATTCCAAATACAGGTTGTTTTAAAGTACCTCGACCTCGCTTCAACTTCCCATGAAAACCACGTTGTCTTTTTGCTCCAAAATAGCTCTCATCAATTTCAATAGAACCTACAAACTTTGCTCTTAAATCTGTTTGATGATCGTAGATTGCTTCTCTAAAAAGCATGTACCAATAGTTGATGGTATTACGGTTCAAGTTAAGCAATAAGGCTGTTTTAGAAGCAGGAATATCAATGCAAAAGCACTGAATAATTTTTTTAATCTTATAGTTACTTAATTTGCTGTTTTCTATCATGATTCTAGACTAACATATCTATTCTGCTAGTCTAGAGCCTTGCTATTTAAATATTTTAAGATTAATCAATGAGTTTCTGCATAAGCTGGAAATTTTATCGCAGCAACCGATGCTGCAGTTTAATCCGCATGCGCGTCTGTTCAAATATCGCTTAATTGCCTATTTAAAATTACTGGAACAACGTCGCACCCAAATCTTTGTGATTTTTCATGATGAGTTTCACTATCAGCAACAGGTGCTGGCCCTTTCAGCACCTACCCAGGAAATTAGAGAGCTTCTGAATGACACGCTTGAACAAACTCGCCAGATCCAGCAGCAAATACGCCAGTTAGAACGTGAAATACAAAATACCGAAAATCGCGGTTTTCTTAAACGGCTGTTTAAAAAACCTGAAAATCATGAATTAAAGATCAATGAACTCAAAAAGAATCTGACTGAGGTTCGCGATCATTGCTATCTCAGAATGATTGCCATGCAAAAGCAGGCCACTCAGGAAAGTGTGTATCTGGAAGCCAAGAATTTAATTCCGGTGATTGACGCTAAAGTGCGCCATTATGCTTTTGCCAATGGTGAAAATGGGGTGACACGTTTGCCACTTCTATTACAGTTACCCGAAGACCGGAATAGCTTCAATATGCAAAGCATTCTCGTGGCTTTAAATTATGAATTTCTGCTTTCTGCGAAAAGTTGGGGAATGTCAAAAAAGGCTTAGACAGGACTGAGGATATACACGTTACTCCATCATTAAAGAGCTTCTGTTTACTGCTCATTTAACAGCCTTTCATCCTCTTCACATTCTGTTCACGACTTTCGGCCTAAAGTATCAGCATAGACCTAATACGGATAGCCAATATGAAACATGTCAAAAAAATACTGCTAGCTACCTTGTCCTTACCGCTACTAGTTTTAGCTGGATGTAAAAGTATTCCTAGCTATTCAAGTGATTATGCAAAATCCAGAAACCAAATTCAGGGAACTGCGCTGGATCAGGCTAAAGCCCAAGACATCGGCATACGCTTTACCTCAGCATTTAATACTTTGGGTACACCTGCATTTATTGAACGAGCCGGATCACTCTATGCCGATCAGCTGTTTATTAACGATACCTTATCCCAATTTTCATCACGTCAAAATCTACTCCAACATTTTCAAGGGATGAACAAGCGTGTCAGTAACGTGAATGTCAAACTATTAAATACCTCCTATTACCAAGACTCTGCCTACGTGCACTGGCATATGACCTATGACTTTAAAATGTTTGGCACGACTCGAACTATGGATTCTTTTGGGATCAGTGAAATCAAAGTCAACAGAGACAATAAGATTATTTTCCAGCAGGATTTCTGGGATCCGGCCAATGGCCTGTATCGTTCTTTACCTTATGTTGGAGGAGCCTATTCATGGGTACTGCCATTCAAAAAGTAGTATTAAGTACGGGACTACTGATGCTCTGCAGTTTCAGTTCATGGTCACATGCCCAGAATATGAATCAGTGTGGTCGTGGTCCACTTTTGGTGGCTCAGAAACAGGTTGGCGTCGCCCGTTATTATGCTCAGAACTGTACAAAACCCTGGCAAGGCCAGAATATGCAGATTGATTTTTCCTATACACAGAATATTCCGGAATGGGCTTTCAAGCGTGCAGCGACCCATTTTCTGAAGCGTAATGAGCGAGAGTCTAAACACTTAATAGTATTAGATAGAATTACTCAGCTTTATAAGCCGGTAAAACCGGGTGATCTTTATAGTTTAAGCTATCAAGCCGAGACACAGACCCTGACCTTGATGCTGAATCAGCAGGTACTAGGCAATCTTCAGCATCCTCTAGCACAACAATATTTTAATATCTGGCTGGGTTCGCAGCCATTTAGTGCTAAATTAAAACAGCAATTATTGAATTAGTCTCTGCCGCTATGTCGAAACATTTTATCCTGATGGTCGAAGACCATTATGAACTGGCCTCTACCTTATGCGAGTTTCTGGAAGAACATGATTTTGTAGTGGATCATGCCCGCAATCTGAACGCTGCACGCCAGCTACTGAAACAGCAGCGCTATCATATTTTGCTTCTAGACATTAATTTACCTGATGGTTCAGGTTATGAACTGTGTGAATGGCTGCGTCATGAGGAAGGGTTGGATTTACCCGTACTGATGTTGACGGCGCGCGATACGCTGGATGACAAACTCAAAGGTTTTAATTCCGGCACGGATGATTATCTGGTTAAGCCCTTTGATTTTAACGAGCTGGTGGTTCGGGTCAAAGCTCTGATTAAACGTTCTTTAGGTGAGGTATCCAGTGGCCGGCTACAGATTCATGATCTGATTTTGGACCCGGCCAGACAGCAACTGACGCGAGCCGGCCAGACCATTGAATTACCCCCTATCCAGTTCAAACTCCTGAAATTGTTAATGCGTCATTCACCTAAGGTCCTAACCAAACAGGAAATCATGATGGAGCTTTGGGGAGATGCAGAACCGGAAAGCGATGCCCTGCGCAGTCATATCTATAATCTGCGTAAAATGGTTGACAAGCCTTTTGAGCAGAAACTGATTCATACCATCTCCGGTGTCGGTTTAACGATTGCTTTAGAAGCCTAAGCTTTTCAGGCGAAAACCTCGTTCAAATACACCACTACAATCAGTCCGGTGGTCATTGTCAGATCAACATCCTGATGGGTGCTAAGATAATATTGCCGGTCAAACAGTTCCACCCGCCAGCCCAGCTGCTTGCACAGTTTCTGTACCAGTTGCAGACCAATGCCGTGCCCTTTGATTTCTAGTTGTAGTTGCTGGTCGGACAGTTCCTGAACTTTGGAGTTATTCGGTAAGGGAATACCCACTCCATTGTCAGCAATCAGCACTTTATTTTTTTGCAGAATGACATCAATTTCCGTGCCTTGCGAATAATTCAGTGCATTGCGCAGGATATTGCCAAACACCATTTTGGTCATTGACGGGTACATTTTACGCGGCTGTTCATCCAGGTCTTTTTGTAGGTCGATCTGCATGCCTTTGTTGTGGCTGACACTGTCCAGATCCTGTACCAGATTCTCCAGACATTCTGACAGCATAGTGGGCTCGGCTATCAGGGTGTTGGTGGTATTTCGGGCGATGGCCAGTAAGGTATCGACCAGCAGCTGCATGTCTTCAATAGTGTTGTGCAGGCGGGTAAAGGATTTGTTGTTACCATAGCGTGCCTGACACAGTTGCACATTGCCTTTTAAAATCGTCAATGGGGTGCGCAGTTCATGACTGACATCACCGGTAAACTCACGTTCACGCTGAATAAATGCACTCAAGACCTGATGGTATTTTTCTAATGCCTGCTTCAGGTATTCAGCTTCCAGATTGGAATCAGTGCGAATGTCCTGAAAAGGTGAAGCCTGATTTTTCTGATGTTCCCAGTCGATATGTTCCAGCGCATTGGCCAACCGGGTAATCGGAGAAAAATAACGTCTGGCGCGACGGTTCCACCACCACAATACGCTGTACAGCACGAACAAACTGACCATCAGTGGTGCCAGACCAAACAGCCAGACCAGTTTGTTGACGTTACTTTCGCCAAAGACCAGCAGCACATGCTGCCGATTTTTTTCACCGTAGACGGTCATGCGCTCTTTACCATCGACAAAATGCCGATTGACGCCCTGCTCGAACTGCATGTGCTGAAACTGCATAGGAGGGGTATCATACCAACGATAACCATATAGGTTTTTGGTGTCGGGAAGTTCGGCGGCCGGATTGCGTTCCAGCCGCTGCCAGTAGTGTGACATTTCCTGTTCCAAGGCGGTGCGCAGCAAAAAGCCTTTAATCACCCAGGCACTACAGGCAATGCCAATCACCACCGACAAGGCAATGAATCCGATTTGCAGCCAGTAGTAGCGGTTAAACACCTCACCCAGAGGATGATCGCGTTTGTCCCTAAACAGCTTTAACATTGATCAATTCCCCGTTGGCGCATCCGATTCAGCGTTTAATTATACGGCTTTCTTTTTAAACAGAAAGTGGCCGATCACCCACTCGTGTCCATGGTCATAACCGAATAATTCGGCACAGGCCATAAAGAAAATCCGCCAACGTTGCCACCAGATGGTAGCATCTGCGCCATAGGTCTGTTCAAACAGGGGCTGCAGCTCGGCCTGCTTTTGGTCCATATTCTCCAGCCAGGCATTTGCGGTGCGTTCATATTGGGTGCCGGCCCATTGCCAGTGCTGTTCCAGCTGCAAATGCTGCTGGAAATGCAGGAAAGTTGAAGCTGCCGGCATCAGACCGCCACTAAAGAAATATTTCGACATCCAGTCAAATTCATTTTTAACTTCAAATGGATAATGCAGGAAACGGTGACAGAAAATATGGCACCAGAGCAAGCCATCGTCTTTCAGCCAGCTGCTGATATTTTCAAACAGTTTCTGGTAGTTGCGCACATGCTCAAACATTTCCACCGAAACCACACGGTCAAAAGCAGCCGGTTCCAGTTGCAGTACATTGACATCACAGGTGACCACTGTCAGGTTCTGCAGTTTTTTCAGACGGGCCTGTTCCTGAATATACTGGCGCTGGGTTGAGGAGTTCGACACTACGGTAATCCGGGCGTTAGGATAATGCTCGGCCATATACAGACTGAGTGAGCCCCAGCCACAGCCAATTTCCAGAATATCCTGCCCGTCCTGTAGTTGCGCACGCTGGCAATAGCTGGCCAGTGCGGCTTCTTCCGCCTGATCCAGTGTGGTATGGTCATGTTCAAACAGGCTGGCGCTGTATTTCAGCTGCTTGCCTAGCACCGCCTGAAAAAATGCGGTGGGCAGTTCATAGTGCTGTTCATTGGCTTTGTCGGTCTCGATGGCAATTGCGCTGTTTTTCAGCATATGCAGCACATCCATATAACGCTGTGCCGCCAGTGCCGGGTCAAAGCGCCCTTCCTGTGCCAGACGTTTTTTGCTTAAAGTGCGAATGCCTGCGCGAATCACGGCATCGGGCAATTTACCCTTTTCAACCAGTTTTAAAGATTGTTGAATCATAAAGTCCATGTATTTACCTACTCTTTGGGTGGCCACGGAATAAACATTGAAGTTCGTCGTTGATAAGCTTTGTAATTTTCGCCGCGATGGGCCAGTGCCTGTTGTTCACTAAACGGAATGCCGGTAATGTAGTACAGAAACAACCACATCAGCAGCGGATAGAGCCACAGTTCATAGACTCCTGCCGCTAGACCGAGAACCGGATAGGCAAACCAGTGTAACCATTCAAAAAAATAGTTCGGATGACGTGAGTATTTCCATAAGCCCCGATCCAGGGTTTTGCCCTTATTCTGGGGATCCAGCTTGAAGCGGTAGAGCTGCTGGTCGGAAGTACTCTCCCCGATCAGCGCCAGCAGCATGATCATGCCTGCCACCAGTACGGCATAGGGGGTCCAGTCATTCCACTGCTGGACCGGAATATTAAGCAACTCCAGCATCGGATAGGAAAACAGTGCCACCAGCCCGGCCTGAAAAATAAAAAAGGCCAGAAAACCGAGATGCTGATAATCTCCCATGGCCCTGCGCATATTGGCATAGCGGGTATCTTCTGCAGTTTCACTGGCATAACGGCGCAGCAGATGCCAGGTCAGGCGTAAGAACCAGATTCCGCTGAACACGCCCAGAAATACCCGGATCAGCAGCGGTGCAGTTTCCATGACCCAAGCAGGGATGATGACATTGAGTGCAATACAGAAACTCCAGGCCACATCCACCAGTCCGGCACGCTGGTTATAGGTCACTAGCAGCCAGCTACAGAACATGATAAAGACATTCAGCACCAGTAAATTCAGCAGCATAACAGCCCTCCTCTTTTATCTTGGCTTAGTAAGCACTGGCTTCGAATAACAGATGCACATCACTGATTACGCCTTCGCGGAAACCACCTTCGCAATAGCACAGATAAAAATCCCACATACGGATAAAGGACTCATCAAAACCAAGCCCCATTACCTGATCACGTTGCTCCAGAAAACGTTGGCGCCAGCAGTGCAAGGTTTGGGCATAACTCTGGCCGATATCTTCCAGATGCTTGAGACGCAGTTTTTGCTCGGAAGCTGCTTGGGTCATGACACTGATGCAAGGAATAAAACTGCCCGGGAAAATGTAACGCTTGATATAGTCCACGGTATTCAGGGCTTTGGCATAGCGGGCATCTTCAATGGTGATGGCCTGAATCAGTGCCAGACCATTCGATTTCAGCAATTCACGGCATTTGTTGAAATATATCGGTAAATACTGCTCACCTACAGCCTCGATCATTTCAATCGACACCAGCTTGTCATATTTGCCTTCCAACAGACGGTAGTCTTTCAGCTGGACATCCACGCGATGGGATAGTCCGGTTGCCTCTATTCGCGCGACCGCTTCATCATATTGTGCTTGGGAGATGGTAATGGTGGTTACCTTACAGCCATAATGCAGTGCTGCGTAAATGGCAAAACCACCCCATCCGCTGCCAATCTCAACTAAATGATCCATCGGTTTCAGCTGCAGTTTCTGGCAAATCAGTTCTTTTTTATAATCGGAGGCCTGTTCCAGACTCATGCCCGGTTCTTTAAATACCGCACTGGAATACATCATGCTGCTATCTAGGAACAGCTTGAAAAAGTCATTGCTCAGGTCATAATGCTCGGCAATATTTTTACGGCTGCCATCAATTGAGTTTTTGCGGGATTTGTACCAGGTCTTTAACAGGAACTGACTGGCCTTGGCCAGCGCATTCTGGTTCATCCGGTCCAGCACATCACGGTTACGCGCCAGAATGCGAATCACATTGACCAGATCTTCACTGCTCCAGTAGCCGCAAATAAAACCTTCAGCAGCACCGAGTACGCCATTACGGAACAGCAGATCCATCAGCCTAGCATCATGCACCTGAATCACGGCATACAAATCACTGCTCTCCCCCACAATCCCGTTCCAGGCGCCTTTAAAAATCAGCTGACCATGACGTAATTTCAGCAGATGGCGCAGTACCACCGGCATTGTGCTTTCTTCTCCCATAAACAGTGTTTTCATCGCAATGTGTTTCCTTTTTCTTTTTTAGGATGTCGGTAAAATGGAATTTTCTTCTTCCACAAGCGAAAGGCATGCAGATAAATTCCACCGACCATCCTGAAGGGCTCAAGAACTTTCAGCACAGCATAGCGATGCTGTTGTGAAGGAACTGTGATGGCTTGCAACGAAAATTGCATGGTGGCATCAAATTGCAAGATTCCTTGCTGAAACAGCTGCATATGAATCACATTGTTTTGATCGGAAAAGCTGAAGCGCCAGCGGTAATCCAGCGCCATCGGCATGAATGGCGACACATGAAAGGCCTTCTTGAAGTCAAACTGGTGACTCTGGTACGGTGCATATTCAGTTGCATTGTGCCGACAGTCGTGAATATAGACCTGACGTTCATTCCACGGTGTATTGGTAATTTCACTGAGGACAAAGATCAGCTGGTCGGTGGCATCAAAGACCAGATAAAACACCACAGAATTAAAGCGAAAGCCGAGTGTACGCGGCAGAGCCAAGACCCGGATGGATGCGGCATGCGCTAACAGGTAGTTTTCCCGCTTGATCAGCAGACGTGCGACCTTCTGCCGAATCGAACCACATTCCATGGTCAGAAAATCACGTTCGTCCAGAGTGAGGAAATTCCAGCGATTGCAAGACCAGAGCCAGGATTTTTGGGTAAAGCTTGAGAGCTGATCCGGATCAAAGTATAGATAGGTCAGCCGGGTCTTAAAAGCATGCGCTTTAGGCAAGAAACGGCGATGCCGGATTTCCGCAGAGGCAATCGCCAGTGGAAACATTTGCATCATATCCTCCTAGGCGGCCTGCTCGGTCTGTTTTAAGAGCTGATCGACCACCCACGCAGCGCTACGGGCACCATCTTCATGAAAGCCCCAACCCCAGTAAGCGCCACAGTATGAGGTGCGGTTCTGGCTATTGATCTCGGCCCAGCGTTCTTGTGCTTCAATCGCGGAGGCATCAAACACCGGATGACGGTAATGCCGTTCGACCCAGACCTTTTTAGGATCCAAGGCAAAGTTAGGATTCAGGGTGGCAAGAACCTGAGTCTTGCATTGCAGGTTTTGCAACTGGTTCATCCAGTAACTGAAACCATAGTGCATACCGCTGTGCTGGAATGGCGTCTGTTCAGCTGCCTGACTTGGGGTGACATGCACATGCCAGCTGGCCCATTGACGACGGGATTTGGGCATGATGCGGGTATCAGAATGCACCACCATGCGGTTAGCCTGATAGCGGAACTTGCCCAGCACGTCCAGCTCCTGCACTGTCGGGTCTTTAAGTAATTTCAGGCTGTCGTCAGCATGACTAGCAAAGATCACCCAGTCAAAACGCTCACTGCCCTGTGCTGTTTCAACCAGTACATCATTGGCACTACGGGATACCTGATGCACAGCAGTTTTGCGGAAAGTAATATTGGCCTGGGACTGAATCGCACGAACGTAGCGAGCCGATCCACCCTTGACTGTAAGCCATAAGGGCCGGTCTTTCAGTTGCAACATGCGATGGTGCTGGAAAAAGCTGACCACAAATTTATAGGGAATCTGTCCGGCTTGTTCCACCGGACAGGACCACAGCGCCCCACACATCGGATAGAGATGTTCCTGACGAAAGGCATCGCTATAACCATGTTGATTTAAATAATCATCAATACTGAGCTGTGTATCGACCTGTTCCACATCCAGATCTTTATTGGCTGCATAGAAACGGAACAGATCCGACAACATCGCGCGAAAATCAGTATTAAGAAAGTTTTGAGGTCGGAACAACAGCGAGAATTTTTTTGAAGGATTGTACTGTAAGCCACTGACCTGATTATTCACCGAAAAGCCCATGTCACTGCTTTGCGATTGAATCCCTAGTTCTTTTAGCATCGAGCAAAACAGCGGATAGTTATGCTCATTAAACACAATAAAGCCACTATCCACCGCAACCTGTTCACCCTCGATATTCAGCTGATGGGTATCGGTATGACCACCAAAGTAGTTATTCTTTTCAAAGACTGTGACTTCATGCACTTTGCTGAGTTTCCAGGCAGCGTACAGACCGGAAATACCTGAACCAATAATTGCAATTTTCATGGTGATTCCTTCGATTGAATCGTGTGAGTGTCGGCAGTAGCAGCTTTTTTATGTTTTCGAGCCTGAGCGATTTTACTGGCTTCATAAATCCGTGCCGGAATGGGCTTGAGGCCCCAGACCAGTCCCAGCCAGGACATGAGTTTCAGCAAGTAATAGGTCACATCAATCTGCCACCAGTAAAAACCCTGCCGGGTACTACCAGCATAGTAATGATGATTGTTATGCCAGCCTTCGCCTAAGGTGATGAGTGACAGAAATAAATTGTTACGGCTGTGGTCATCCGTCTCAAAATCACGGCTGCCATAATGATGCGCCAATGAATTGATGCACAAGGTCGCATGGATCAATAACACCGTGGAAACCATAAAGCCCCAGACCAGCAATTGCAGGCCGGACGTCCCGAGTTGCGGCCAAGTGATGGCCAGCCATTCGCCTAGTGCATAAATCCCGCCCGCAGTCAGCAACACCACAATCAAACTAAAACGGTCCAGCCAAATCAGTTCTGGATATTTCAGCCAGTCCTTGATCACCTCTTTACGCGTAGCAAAATTATATTCATTCAGAAACCAGCCGACATGGCTATACCAAAAACCATGCGTGGATGAATGCGGGTCTTGCAAGGTATCGGTATAGCGGTGGTGATAACGGTGATGAGCTGCCCACCAGAGCGGACCACGCTGCGCACTCATGGTGCCCAGTAATACAAACAGGAACTGTACCGGGCGCGAGGTCTGAAAAGTTTTATGCGACAGATAGCGATGAAAAAAAGCCGTGATGGAAAACATGCGGATCAAGTAGAATGCCAGCATAAAGCCCAGTGCAAACCATGACACACCCACCCAGAACACGGCGAGACAGGCCAGATGCAGCAAAATAAAGGGAAAAATACGGACCCACTGAATCTTGCTGTTTTCAGCAGTCAGTGCTTCAGGCTGTGAGGTTGTAGACCAGCTGTCTATCCATCGTATCAGACTTTTCAACATGGACTCATCCTAATTTTAAGTGACTGTCTTTATTCTATTTGATGAGTCTAATCAGTCAGATATGAATTTTCTGTGAAGTGAAAAAAAGCCGAACTGTAAGAGTCTAGGCAGTTCGGCCAAAGGGTAGCAGATTAATGCGGTAATTTGATTAACTTTGTGATGTCGTAACCATAGTGTTTCGCAGTCTCCAGATACGACTGGTAGGTGGCTTCATCCAGTTGCGGTTCACGCGACAAAATCCACAGGTATTTACTGCTTGGTCCACCTACTAGCGCCACTTTATATTCCGGGTCAACTCTTAACACCCAATAATGACCTTTGGTAAAAGGCATCCAGCGCAAACCTTGCGGCAAAAAGCTGACCTTGAGTTTGCTGTTCCCTTCATTTTGTGGATAGGCAATACCTTCGGAGCTGATCATCTCTCCACTGGCAATACGGCAGCTATTTAATACCCCCATAGTCTGGTTAGCATTGACCCTATATTGTGCAGTGATATTGGATACACACTTACGCTGAAAATACATTGGTAGATGCGCAATTTCATACCACTTGCCCGCATACCGTTGGATATCTACCTGATCGACTGCCTGAGGTGTAACCGTTTCAGCTTGCGTAGTAAAGCTTAAGCTGATTATCGCCAGCGTTGTCGCTGCCAAAACAGACTTGAATAGCATCTTCATTTTTTAGCCTTGTTTGATTTTAGGCTTAAGATAACTCAATAGCATGTGAACAAAGCGTGAAGACGAAATGATGTGATTCAGCAGGAGTACTGTTGAAAAAGCCCTAGACTGGTTTCCGGATTAAAGCCATTCTTTGCTGTCATCTGCCACAGGGGTACCATGCATCACATGCTGAATCATGGCATAGGCAATACTGCCCTTGAACGGAATTTCGGGTAACTGATCAAATTTGAAAAACTGCGCATCGCTCAGTTCATTTTCCTGAATTTGAATGTCCCCTGTATGATATTCCGCCTTGAAGGCCATCATCAGATTGCTGGGAAACGGCCACGGCTGGCTGGCCAGATATTGAATGTTTTTGATCTGCAGCCCAACTTCTTCTAGGGTTTCACGGCGGACTGCCTCTTCCAGGGTTTCTCCGACTTGAACAAAGCCGGCAATCAGACTGTACATTTGGGTTTTATTGCGGGCATTTTTTGCCAGCAGAATTTCATCTTCGCCCCGGGTAATGATGGTAATCACACAGGGATTCACCCGTGGATACTGGTTATAGCCACAGGATGGACAGACCATGGCATACTGGCTGGCGTGTTGCTGGGTGGCATGGCCGCATTTACTGCAAAAGCGGTGGTTACGGCGCCATTCCAGTAACTGTACCGCACGGCTGGCCTCTTCAAATTGTGGTCTGTTCCAGACTTGCACTAGTTGTCGGATCGGAACCAGCTCATAACCTTCAGGCACCGGTTCGTCTTCTTTCAGGTCACGAGCAATGATCTCGCCATTTTCCGTCAAGTTCAAGTCGTGCTGCAGTTTGGCTACCTGCGGCAACTGAAAATGCTCATCCACCAGTAATTGCTGCTGTCTAAAAATATACGCTTTTGAATGCATGCTCGTGAGAATTCCCTGATTAAAAAAAATCCCATACTGGGGATGTATGGGACAAAACTAAGGAAGTTTACATGGAGTAACTTCTATTTAGATACTAGGCGCACGTTGCCTGAATTACAACCATAATAATTTGTATCTTTTTGATTAAAATCACATAATTTTCACAACAATTATGTCTTCAGGAATAATGCGAAGCGAATTTCATCAACTGGATGTAGCATTATAGAGATGAACACTCTGTTATTGTAGCAATCATGATTCATGTGCAATGTCAGCAGATCATCTGGTCGGGTTGAATTTACTGAACATGCGGACTGATCTGTGTTTTCACAAAAAATTGAACTGTCTGGCTTTACACTAGACTATCTTTGATCGGGTCTGGAAGGGCTATGCGTTTCGGTTTAATTTTAGGTGACCAGCTTCATCATCAGCTCGCTACGCTTAAAGCGCTGGACCGTACCCGGGATGTGATCCTGATGGCCGAAGTGGTTGAGGAAGCGACTTATGTCGCCCATCATCCGCAGAAAATTGCCCTGATTTTTAGCGCAATGCGGCATTTTGCCAAAGAGCTCAAAGCGGAAGGCTGGCGTGTACGTTACCATGCTTTTCAGTACGGCAGTCCGATTCGTAGCCTGCTGGATTTCGTACAGGCACAGCAACTGCTGTTCCCCGTCACAGAATTGGTAATGACCCGATGCGGGGAATACCGCCTGCAGCAGCAGATTGAAAAGCACTGGAGCCAGCAGCTGCAACTGCCGGTACAGTGTCTGGATGACGATCGTTTTTTCTGTAGCCCGGAGCAGTTCCGGCACTGGGCCAGCCGCTACCAGACATTGCGCATGGAATATTTTTACCGGGAAATGCGTAAACAGACCGGTTATTTGATGCAGAGACAGCAGCCGCTTGGACAACAGTGGAACTATGACAGCGCCAATCGCAAGGCATGGTCAGGCACTCCACCATTGCCTCCAACACTTCATTTTGAACGCGATCAGATTGATCTGGATGTAATGCAAATGGTTGAGCGCGAGTTTCCGCTTCACGCTGGCAGCCTTGACAACTTCCGCTGGGCCACCACGCGCAATGATGCGCTGCGCGCGCTGCAGCATTTTATTGACCACAGTTTGCCGCACTTTGGCGATTATCAGGATGCCATGGTTCAGGGTGCAGACACGCTGTTTCACAGCCTGCTCTCGCCTTATCTGAACTGCGGCCTATTGCTGCCCCGAGAAGTCTGTGATGCCGCAGAAGCGGCTTACCATGCTGGTCATGCGCCACTGAATGCCGTGGAAGGGTTTATTCGGCAGATTCTGGGCTGGCGCGAATATGTCCGCGGGATTTACTGGCTGAACATGCCCGAATACGCCAGCCGCAACGTGCTGCAGCACTCAGCACCGCTGCCGCAATTTTACTGGACCGGCCGTACACGGATGAACTGTATGACGCAGTGTTTCCGCAATACCTTTCAGCATGCCTATGCACATCATATCCAGCGTCTGATGGTGACTGGCAATTTTGCCTTATTGAGCGGTGTTGATCCCCATCAGATCAGTGAATGGTACTTGGCGGTGTATGCCGATGCCTATGCATGGGTAGAATTGCCGAATACGTTGGGCATGGTGATGCATGCCGATGGCGGCTTGATGGCTAGCAAGCCTTATGCCGCTTCGGGCAATTACATCCATAAGATGTCGGATTACTGCAAGCACTGTAGCTACAGTGTCAAAACCCGCACCGAGCCGGACAGCTGTCCATTCAATAGCCTGTACTGGTATTTCATGATCCGATATGAAGCGACATTCCGTAATCATCCACGTATGGGCATGATCTATCGCCAGCTAGATAAACTTCAAGATCGGCCGCAGATCATCAGCCATGCCCAACAGCTTCTCAGCCAGATCGATGAGTTATAAACCATGAAAAAACAGCATCTCCCTGAAAAAACCTGTATTCACTGCTTGCGCCCTTTTACTTGGTGCAAGAAATGGCAACGCTGCTGAGAGGAAGTCAGATACTGTTCTGAACGATGTAAACGTGAGTCTAGACGGCGGTCAAAATCAAACGCTTAGAAACGCTTGTATTGCCGTGAACAATAGGCTCGTATCACATCGGGTGAACGCAGTTGCAGATGTTTAGTTTTTCGGCCGGTGACTCGTTCACGCCACATTTTAAAACTCGATGCTTTCATATTTTTCCGCATCAAGCGAATCACTGCAGTTTCATTTAAGCCAAACTCACGCTGGATGGCTTCAAATGGGGTGCGATCTTCCCAGGCCATTTCAATGATCCTTGACAGATCTGCTCCCGCATATTCAATTACTTTACGCACCACATACCTCTGCTTACTTTCATTTTTAAAATAAAAATTGAGCGATAAAATTTAACGCTATCTCTCTGTATCTGGGTCAGATCAAGTTGACCATACTCATCTTAATAAAACGAAGATGAAGATTTTGTGATTTTTTACGTGGATTGTATGTTGTTGCTGTCCTATCGGGCCTTCGAGCTCAGCCTGTGGTCCAAATACCTGTGATGTGGGTCTAGGATTTTAGACCATGCCTATAAGTGATAATCTACTCCCCAATAAGCATGGGAAATGCTTGTTTTTGGAGTCAAGCATGACACGAAGAAAACGTCGTAATCATTCAGCAGATTTTAAAGTTAAAGTTGCTCTCGCAGCAATTAAAAGGCGACCACACACTCGCTGAACTTTCTACTCAATTCGATTTACATCAAAACCAAATAATTGATTGGGAAAATCAACTGCTTGAGCAATCAATCAGTATTTTTCACGACCAACAGCACAACAAGAACCTGAGATTGACCTCAAAGCTCTACATGCCAAGATATGACATCAGGCATTGCAAATTAATCTTTTAGAAGGTGCACTCAGAAAAATAGGGCAGCTGAGCGGCAAAAAATGATCGATAAGACCCATCAACTTTCGGTACGACAACAATCGCAATTGATTCAAATCAATCGCAGTACGTTGTATTACAAGCCCAAAGAGATTTCATCAACTGATTTGAGTTGGATGCGTCTGATCGATGAAATTCATCTCGACTACCCATTTATGGGCAGTCGAATGATACGAGATAT
This sequence comes from Acinetobacter sp. YH01021, assembly GCF_013420255.1. Taxonomy (GTDB): domain Bacteria; phylum Pseudomonadota; class Gammaproteobacteria; order Pseudomonadales; family Moraxellaceae; genus Acinetobacter. The sequence goes on along the minus strand of NZ_VOYO01000017.1, from coordinate 6,103 downwards.
GCTACAGCGTCAAGGACATCAAATAGTCGGCGTAAAGTCCGACGTTTAATGCGCTTGATGGGAATACATGCCTTGTATCCCAAACCCAATACCAGTAAGCCTAATCTTGCACACCGTATTTTCCCATATCTGTTGAAAAACATGGTCATAGATCACTCTAATCAAGTCTGGTGTACAGATATCACGTACATTCCTATGGCTAAAGGCTTTGTCTATCTGTGTGCAATTATAGATTGGCATAGTCATAAAGTACTGGCTCATCGTGTATCGATCAGTATGGAAACAGACTTTTGCATAGATGCGTTGCAAGAAGCAATTGCGAAATATGGTTGTCCAGAGGTGTTTAATACAGACCAAGGCAGTCAATTCACAAGCAAGGCATTTTTGAATGAGTTAAAATTGCGAAATATCTGTATCAGTATGGATGGGAAAGGACGGTGGATAGATAATGTGATGATTGAGCGGTTATGGCGTAGCGTGAAGCATGGGGAAGTCTATTTGAAGGCTTACGATACGGTTAAACAAGCGAAACAATCAATTGCTGAATATTTGGATTTTTATAACATGATACGTCCTCATTCAAGTTTGAATAAGGCAACACCAAATGAATTTTATGATCAACATTTACTAAAATGTAATGGCAGCATAATTTAAATATTTAGAGCGGATTTATCACTTATAAAACTAAATTGAGTGGTCTAATTAACGGAACCACATTAATTTGTATTCAATCCATGTTGCAAAGCGACTGAAGCAATTGAAACGTCCGGTGCTTTACAAGCCTGAACGATCTGCTGTTTAAATTCAGCACTGCATGTTCTTCGATTTTTCTCAAGAGATGTGATGGATGTCTGGTTATTTGCAGTCATAAATTTAGTCCCCACTTGTTTTTAAGTAGGGACTAAATTAAGGCTTATAGGATGAGTTCATAAGGTGTGTTCAGCGAACGCTTACGTTTTGAATAGATTTAAGAAATTAGGCAGACCTCATACCCAAGTTGTCACTTGAATTTGTATAACTTAGGGAAGATCTACCTCTAAAGCCTTTATGCAACAGAGTCGTTTTTATCCTAGGGTCCTTACCACTTGTATTCTTTACGAACATATATCTAAAAAAGTGTAGCAAGTTGCTACACTTTTCGCTAGATCAGCTCTTTACCAAAAATATCATTCAGTCTTTCACGAATACTTTGAACGAATTCCGGATTGTTTTTAAGTTTATGCTTCATATTTCGTTTAAAGTCATTCAGCCCCATACCAATTTCAGCAAAATCCATTTGGAATAAAGTGTCATTAATGACAATATTTGCTTGAGAGTCAGTGAGGCATCCTACTTTTTTAAACCACTTCTTGAACTGCTGATAATTTTCATCATTATTAAAAATATACCAAGAACGTACATTCGTATCGAATTTAGCCCCTAATTCTTTTACGGATGCATTGTCTTCAAATGGAACATCAAGATAGATTTTTTCGATCACTGCAATTTCATCCAGTGCCTTATCAGCAATCCGATGATGCAGTTTAAAATTCACACCTACAATTGGACGGCCTTTCTTAACGGTTTCATACTCTAATTGTAGATCTGTATTTTCGTTAATTTCTGCCACTATTTTGTCTAATACATAGCGTCTAAAATCTACCCAGCGATCATATTTGGTTTCATTAATATCAATCAGTGCTTTCAAGTTTTCTAAAAGTAATGGCACTTCATAACTCTTTTGATTGGCGTACTTAAATTCGTTTTTAATGAAATAAGTATAAAGACTCATACTGGCAACAGAATCTAGGGCAAAAAGATGTTTTAGCTGATAGGTAGTAAAATTACCCCCAGCCAGTTGAGTGAAATACGGCAACACCTCACTGGTAAAACGAATCTGAATTGCATTTTTAGAGTCATCTTCCCATCTTAACTCACGGATAATGGGAACGACAGAATGTACTTTTTTAGTCTTTCTCTTACCATTATCAGCAGGCTCCTCAATAATAAAATGAGCTACTCGGGATGAAAGCTCTTTATAGATCCGATCTATTGCAACATTAATTGAATTACGTTTATTTAATCCTAGTAAATCTGCCAAATCATCCTTATACAAATAAATATAAGTTTGTTCGGTAATTTCACTATTTACCTTATTTTTCTCACTATAATTCGCAACCGCCATTGCATATAGAAGTGCCTTATATTCATTGGATGACAACTCGATTGGGCGAATTAATCGGTTACTGGTACTGACAACGCCATTATGGCGAATGTTGCCTATACAGTAGGGAATATAATTCGTTTCTTCTTGCAATGGTTCAGATTCTGTCATAACCGTGATATTTATAATTTGACTTAGTTTTTATATACAAAAGTGGAAAAACTTTCAAGACTTTCACCACAAGATTCTAAAAGTGGAAGGTCCGTCATCAAAAAAAAGCGTTATTATCCGGTTTTTTGCCTTTAAAGTGGAATTAAATACAATATTTCCACCCTACAGTGACAGACCTTCCACCTTTAGCCCCCGAAATTACAGTTTAGAATGACTATTTTTATTTTTTCACCCACATTCAGATAGGTTAAATTAAATAGAAACCCTGATGTGACAAGGCTTCCACCTTTCAGTTAGATTCGAAAGGTATAACTGCACATATAATCATCAGGAAATATCCAATAAAAACAGATTATCCACAGGTTAAAAATATACAGTGACAATCATTCCACCTTTAAGGCTTAGTTACGAGACTTTATTAACATATTAAATAATTGTTTTTTAAATTATTTTTAAATAAAAATAGCGGTTTAAAAAATAGCAGTGACAAACCTTCCACCCTAGTGACAGACCTTCCACTTTAGAGTGACAAACCTTCCACTTTAGAGTGACAGACCTTCCACTTTAGAGTGACAGACCTTCCACTTTAGAGTGACAGACCTTCCACTTTAGAGTGACAAACCTTCCACCTTTAAAACTCTAAGCATTTGTTTTATAAAATAAAAATACACTCTTAATTATTAATTAGCTAAATAACTAATTATTCTAATTATTAATTAAGCTAGCTTAGTTAAAGATTTATTTTTAAGCTGTTTTACATCTGAACAAATAGGATTTATAAATTTTAAAACTATAGTAAGATGAGTGAAAGTTATTTATATTACTAAACATTCAAATACGGAAGCATCTGACACGCATGTCTGCAAAAATTATTACTGTTGCTAATCATAAAGGCGGATGTGGCAAAACAACGACTGTTGTGCACCTAGCCTCAGAACTTGCCAATCTGGGCAACAAGGTTTTAGTCATTGATTTAGATCCTCAAGCAAACGCAAGTTTACACATTGGGATCCAACATCCAAGCGAAATTGTTGTGACTACAGCAGAATTACTAGTGGGCGATATTTCGTTGTTGGCAGATGCATTACAAGAAGAAACGAACTTTGAAAAAGTATCATTAATTTATGGTTCCTTGAATTTAGGAAAAACTGAAGACCAACTAAAAGAAGAAGCTCCCCGTCCTTCTGAAGAGTTAAATATCAAGTTAGAACTGTTAAAAGATCTTTATGATTTTATATTGATCGACTGTCCACCTAGTCTTAAATTATTAACCAGCAATGCCCTGGCATCTTCAACACATGTCATTATTCCTATCGAATCCGGATCACAATATGGATTGTATGGGGTAACAGATCTTTTAAATCATCTTGAAAAGATCAAACGTATTAATCCAGATTTAGAGCTTTTAGGCGCTTTACTAATTAAGCATGATGAACGTCAGAATGTCTGTAAGCTGATTCGGAATGAAGCCTTAAAACAGGTAGGAAAACTTTTAGAGACCACCATTCCTCAAAGTACTAAAGTTAATCAAGCAGCGATTCTGCAACAATCACTTTTGAATGTAGAAAAAAATTCAAAAGTACGTAAGGCTTTTGAAAGCCTTGCCAATGAAATTGTAGCTAAAGTTTAAACCTGAGAGTATTATGGCAAGCACCAAAGAGCTTTTAGCTCAGAAACTGAAACAGAATACAGAAAAACATCAGCAAGCACAGAAAGACAATATTAGAGAGCTGAAAGAGTTTAGACGTAATGTTCCTATTGAGGATATTAGCCGCAATCCAAACCAGCCGCGTAAATTATTTGAAGAGTCACAATTAAAAGAACTGGCGGATTCCATTAATGAAGTCGGTCTGTTGCAGCCCATTACAGTGCGTAAACTTGATAATCTGAAATATGAACTCATTGCAGGCGAGCGGCGCTTACGGGCGCACCATTTACTCGGCAAGTCTGTGATTGAAGCGATTATCATTGATGCGAATAATGTAGAAGCATCTTTGTTAACCTTAGCAGAGAATTTAAAGCGTCAGGACCTGACAGATTATGAAATTTTTATTGGCCTGAACTCACTTGATGAGAAGTTAAAGAAAAACAAGCAACGTTTAGCCAATTCACTGGGTTTAAATCGCGAAGATATGTACAAGTATTTAGCATACGAAAAACTGCCTCAAGTAATTTTAAATGACCTTGATGTGGAACCAGGCCTACTAGGTCGTACTGCTGCAACTGCATTCAAAAAATTTCTGTCGGATCATATAGAGCAACTTTCTGAGGCCGAAAAGGCTTTGCTAGGGGCTTGGGAAAAAGTAAAAGACAAAAAACTAGAGCAAAGTAAAGTTACTGCCTATGCTGAAAAAATATTGAGTCAGGATCCAGGAAAACTGACCACAACATCTGTGGTTAGAAAAATTGAATATGCAGGTAAGATTGCGGGGAATATCAAACTCAATCAAAAACAGCTTAAGGTTTCTCTGAATATCTCGGAAATTGACGAAGCTAGTCTCTTACAACTAGAAGATTTTTTAAAACAGCTTATTCAGAAAAGTGAAAAAGTGTAGCAACTTGCTACAGTTTTTTTGACAATCTCAAACTAGGGCGTGTTATCAATTAAGCCAGAAAGATCGCTGATAAGAAGTTTTGAGCCAATTTATCATAGCGTGTGGCAATAGCACGATACTGCTTGAGCTTGGCAAAAAAGTTCTCGATCAGATGTCTTGCCTTGTAGAGATGTCGATCATAATCACGCTGATCAATAGAATTACTTTTCGCTGGCATCACAACTTGACCCTTCGCCTCTAAAATTGGATCAATGACCCGATCCCTAGAGTTGTAGGCTTTATCCATAAGCCAGATCTGGCTCAACGATAAGTCCAGCAACACATCTGAACCATTTAAGTCATGGACCTGCCCATCAGTGAGATAAAATCCTGTCGGGTTGCCTAAAGCATCAGTACGGGCATGAATTTTGGTGCTTAAGCCCCCTTTACTGCGTCCAATCGCCTGATTTTTTCCCCCCAGCGCTGTGTTGATGAGCACGTACAATGGTAGAGTCTAACATGGCATATTCATTATCACTGTCATGTGACAGTACTTCAAAGACTCTCTGCCACACACCTGTTTTAGCCCAACGACTAAAACGAGTATGCACGACTCTAAAATCACCAAAGCGTTCTGGTAAGTCTCGCCACGGGATACCTGAACGATACTGAACCGTACTGGGTTTATCGGAGACTTTTTTATTTAAGTTAGGCCACCTGACCTAACGGGTTAATCTTATCATAGTACATTGCTTCAAACTCAAAAGGTGATACAACCCAGTGCACTGTGTACACGCTTTTTATTGAACCAATCTACCCAGTTTAGTGTCGCAAGTTGTACATCTGCTAAACCTTGCCAATCTGCTTTTAGATATTCAATCACCTCTGTTTTGTATAAGCCATTCACCGTTTCAGCCAGAGCATTATCGTATGAATCACCAGTTGTACCGACTGATGCTCGTAAATTTGCTGTTTCTAAACGATTGGTATAGCGAATAGAAAGATATTGAACACCTCTATCGGAATGATGAATCACATTCTTTGGCATGCCTCGATCGTGCAATGCATTGCTCCAATGCATCGAGCACCATATCTGTATTCATTCGTGTAGATACTTTCCATCCAACTATTGCTCGTGAGAACACATCAATAACAAATGCGGTATATACCCAGCCTGAATGAGTTTGAATATAGGTAAAGTCACCCACCCATAGTTGGTTTGGATGATCAGCATTAAAATTACGTTTCACTAAAT